>QXYM01000024.1 GCA_009886945.1 Litorivicinus sp. | reverse complement strand
TGAACGATAGCTGATCACTCATCGATAATAAGCAATACTTCCCATTGAGATTATCGTTTGTACTTTGCAAGGTCTCATCCGTATAACATCGCTATGAACATGCAAGCTTCATCAATCTTTAATCAGATTGGATTCGACAATATTAGGGGGGACACCTTCGGCGGTGTCACTGCTGCTGTCGTAGCCCTGCCCATGGCTCTTGCCTTTGGCGTAGCCTCTGGTGCGGGCCCAGAGGCGGGGTTATATGGCGCGGTCCTCGTCGGTCTTTTTGCTGCATTATTCGGCGCAACACCCACACTCATTTCAGAACCGACAGGCCCGATGACCGTTGTCTTCACGGCAGTGCTTGCAAGCTTAATCGCAACAAATCCAGATCAAGGTCTTGCCATGGCATTTACTGTGGTGATTCTGGCTGGTGTTTTTCAGATCTGTTTCGGGATTTTTAAAATTGGTCATTTCGTCACTCTGATGCCCTACACCGTAGTCTCTGGGTTTATGAGTGGCATTGGGCTGATTTTAATTATTTTACAAATCGGCCCTCTACTTGGCTCTGCACCTCCTGCTGGCGGTGTCATAGGGACGTTAAGTGCGCTCCCGCTTCTATTGAGTTCGATTGCTTGGACTGAACTTGCCCTCGGAGCCCTGACGTTTTGCGTTCTCATTTATACACCAAAACAACTGCGGCGCTATTTGCCTCCACAGTTATTAGCACTGGTACTCGGAACCATCGTCAGTATCTTTATTTTGAGTGGTGAAATCCGCATCATTGGTGAGATTCCTACTGGATTGCCTTCCATGCAAATGCCCGCATTTGATTGGGGTCATTGGCAAACGATCTTGGTCAATGCACTTGTTCTTGCCATGCTTGGCAGTATCGATGCCCTTCTCACTTCAGTCATTGCAGACAGCATGACGAAACAAGAATCCAATGCCAATAAAGAACTGATCGGGCAAGGAATTGGCAATATCGCCTCAGGTTTGTTCGGTGGACTTCCTGGTGCCGGAGCAACGATGGGGACTGTGGTCAACATCCAAGCCGGTGCTCAAACTGCCCTTTCTGGCTTAATTCGAGTCCTGGTTTTAATCATCGTGATTATTGGAATCGCTGATCTCACAGCCATGATTCCACTAGCTGTATTATCCGGCATCGCATTGAGTGTTGGGCTGAACATCATTGATTGGGGATTTTTGAAGCGAGCACATCGCGTCTCCCCCAAATCCGCTGCAATTATGTACGCCGTTATTGGTCTTACGGTGTTTGTTGACCTAATTATCGCTGTCTCCATCGGCGTCTTTGTCGCCAACTTACTCACGATTGACCGCTTAACCAAAGTGCAAAGCGACAGCGTTAAAGCTATTCGAGATGGTGATGAAGACGAATTAACGCGCGGCGAGCAGACAATTTTAAATGATGCGAATGGAAAGATCCTCGTCTTCTCTCTTGGTGGACCTCTATTTTTTGGCCTGGCGAAGGCCATCTCGCGTCAGCGTGCTGTTTTATCAGACCATGAAGTATTGGTCTTGGATTTTACCGATGTACCAGTCATTGGAGTCTCCTCCTCGCTCGCCATCGAGCAAATGGTGCACGATGATTTAGCTGCCGAGAAGCCTGTGTATCTGGTGGGTATGGTCGATAGCGTCCAAGAGCGGATGGGTCGTTTAGGGGTTCTCGATCATATTTCAAGCAATCATATCTTTACCGATCGTCAATCGTGTCTTGAAGATGCATCGGTCTTTCTCAAACAAAAGGCGGACACGTGAATCAACCAAAGATTTCCCTAAGAACTTATGTGTACTGTGACGCTTTGCAGCCGCAACTGGCAGCCTATATGGCAACGGTCTCTCAAGGATTTCTTCCAGTCCCCGGGGATGCATGTTTATGGGTCGAGGTGTCGCCAGGCATGGCTGTCCACCGGTTGACTGATGTCGCGCTAAAAGCCACACGCGTTCATTTAGCACAACAGGTGGTCGAACGCGCCTATGGCGCGATGGTGATCCACCAAAGAGATCAATCCGACGTACGGGAAGCCGGTCATGCCATTCTTGGAAAAATGGGAGCAAGTCAAACTCATCGGACACTGCCAACCATCGCCTGGCAGGAAACCATTCGAGGCATGACTCCAGATCATACGGTATTGATTAACCGACAAGATCGACGCGGATCCATGATTTTGCCCGGGCAAAGTATGTTTATCCTTGAGACAGAGCCTGCCGGATATATCATTTACGCGGCGAATCAAGCAGAAAAAGCGGCTAACATTACACTAGTCGATGTGCGTGCTGTCGGTGCTTTTGGTCGCTTAACGATTGCTGGCTCAGAATCTGATGTGGATGAAGCTGCACACGCTGCCATCGATGCCATTCACCACCCAATGGGGACCTAAATGGATCGCCAGCAATTGCTTCGACAGCTCACCGCTCATCGCCCAATCGACAATCATGAAGCTGGGTTTCTCAAGAGAACCCAACAATTTGTTGCTTCAACTCCCCATTGTTTTGAGCGATCGTACTTAAACGGACACGTGACAGGCTCCGCCTGGATCGTATCACCAGACCGAACGCACGCAATTTTGCTGCATCATCAGAAACTCGACCGCTGGTTTCAGCCAGGAGGGCATGCCGATGGCGAGCCCGATATCCTTAAGGTTGCCATGACTGAAGCACAGGAAGAAACGGGGCTGTCAGCCAATCAATTGACAATCATCAGTCACAGGATTTTTGATATTGATGTTCATCGAATCCCAGCCCGCCCAGGTGAGCCCACACATGACCATTTTGATATCCGATTTTTGTTTGAGGCATCCCCGGACATTCCATTGCCGGGGAATCATGAATCCCACGCGGTTCGATGGTTTCCTCTTGACGAAGTGCAGGTTATGAATCACACCGCCTCATGCCACCGGATGGTCATCAAGACTCGTCAACTGCGTGATCACTCAGCGTTCTGAAACACCAGTGGCCATTGCTTCGCCATCGCATCACGCATTGTTTGCTCCTCAGAAATTGCAAATTCCAAGAATGACTGAGCAACCAATGACAGCGACCGCCCTTTTGGATGAACAATAAACCACTGGCGCATGATCGGAAATCCGTTGACGTCTAATAGTGCAAGTGGACCCTGAGGTCCTTCTAAAGTCATCGAGTGTAACGACAGAACAGACAGACCAAGACCTGCCAGTACGGCATGCTTAATGGCTTCGTTACTCCCCAGTTCCATTTTAATGTGTGGACGAATATTCGCTTTTTCGAAGACTTTCAACGTCGCATCTCGAATACCAGAACCAGGCTCTCGAAGAATGAATGGGGTCTCGGCAAGTTCTTTGAGCGAAATTTGAGACCGTTGCGTCAGCGCATGGCCTTTTGGCGCAACCACCACCAGAGGATTTGGTGCAAATGGGTAAACTTCGACGTCCTCAAATTCGTGGGCGACCTGCCCCATGATGTACAGATCGTCTTCATGGCTAGACATACGCTCCAGCACGCGATCACGATTAGAAACCTTGAGTGACAGCTCAATATTAGGGTATAACTCATTGAATTTACCCAATAATTCTGGAGCAAGATACTTCGCTGTTGAGACCACTGCGAGACGGAGGCGCCCACGCTTCAACCCTTGGATTTCCGCCAAGGCAGCATCAAGATTGTTGAGTGAATCAAACATTTCACGGATCGTGGAATAGACAATCTCGCCGGCCTCTGTGGGACGAACTTGGCGACCAATTTGAGTCAGTAACGGAAGTCCAAAAGCATCGGTCAGCTTTTTTGTCTGCATGGAAACAGTTGGTTGAGTCAAGAACAGTTCTTCGGCGGCTCGGGTAAAGCTCCCATTACGAACGATCGCTTCAAAAATTTGCAGCTGCCGCATGGTCGTATGCCTGACAATAAATTCAGGTATCTCGCTGGCAGCTTTAGGCCCCGTCACTAATCGTTGATCCATCCCCGATCTCTTTCCTTAAATCTGGCAAGGTGTTCGGGGTAGTGTATGTCAATCAGGCCATACACGGGAGGTTGAGTGGAATGCGTTAGATTTCACCGGCACCGCTTTAACCGTCTTTTGTGTCGTCGACGCTGATGTTTTCGTGGTTGCACGGGGCTTCCGAACCACAGGCTTTTTCGCCTTAGGCTGCGCGGCAGATGCTTGACTATTCGCCACCTTAGCTATGCTTTGCGCCAGTTTGGCACTGCTCGTTTTTTGAGTCGTCACGTTAGGCTCCTAGGATTGGATTTCATGGAATAAAGCTTCGATTTCGGACGCGGCCTCTCGGCCGGGCCGCCCAATTTGATCCACCGTAAGGCCATCTAAGATGGCATTCCGATAGGCAACCCTCCGATGGATTCGAGTATTAAATGCCTGCAGTTGTAATTGATCCAAGATTTCCTCGGCGTCTTTCGAAAGCCTCGTCCTCGATTCAACTTGGTTTAGCACGATCCGAATCGGAACTTGATCGCCTGCCAAGGTATCTGACACGGCCAAAGTCGCCCAAAGGTCAAGAGGTGAAGGCAGGACTGGGATTAAGACCACCTCTGCTTCACTGACAGCCAATCGGCTGTCTGGATGATCGATTGATGGAGGACAATCAAAAATGACGTGCGAGTGTTGTTGACACAATTGACGCACAGCACTCTTGTCACCAAGCGGCTCGACTCGAACGAGTGCGTCAGCGTCTTGTAAAGTGGCCCAGTGAGACGACGACCGTTGCGGGTCTGCGTCTATTAACACTGTGCTTCCGGTTTGCGCAAATCGCCCTGCCAAGTTAATTGCAAGCGTTGTCTTCCCGACTCCACCTTTATTACTGGCAAGTGCAATAATCACACTTAACTCTCATACCCACCAAGTGCTTCAAGATCTGCACTCAATTGACGATGCATCTCGGATAGCACTTGGCCGTCTTCAGGCGCAATTGTGATGTTGAGATAATCACGGCCGAATGCCATATCTGGGTAGTAGCCCAAAGCTTCCGAAATTAATGAGGCGCGATCCAAGAAATGCCGAAGTGCCTCGTAGTCAACAAAGGTGTATCGACGTTCAAGACGTTGCGGACGATCCCGCTCTTTCCATTCGCTCATGTTCACTCCAATTCGCGCCAGACGCCGCGCGGCATGGATTGACTCCATACCGCTTCAAACCAACGATCAACCTTGGGGAGACGGAAGCACTGGCTCCACTTCACGATGTGGGCGTGCAATGATGTGTGCCGCTACTAGCCCATCGCCAACGCGCTCGCACGCATCTGCACCCGCACGCACAGCCGCATTCACGGCGCCTGTTTCGCCACGGACCATGACCGTGACGTAACCGCCACCGACAAAGTCCCGCCCGATTAAGCGGACTTCAGCAGCTTTTGTCATCGCGTCAGCCGCTTCAATCGCTGGGACTAACCCACGTGTTTCGATCATGCCCAAGGCAATTCCATAAGATTCATTAGCCATCGTATTTCTCCGTTTATGCTGTTTTCAATCAATAATTCGATTATTTCTGAGTTAACACTGGTTCAACTTCGCGATGTGGACGAGCAATAATATGAGCGGCAACCAATCCGTCTCCAACTCGCTCGCAGGCATCTGCTCCAGCGCGAACTGCGGCATTCACAGCCCCAGTTTCACCACGCACCATGACAGTGACATACCCGCCACCCACAAAATCCCGACTGATCAGACGTACTTCAGCTGCCTTCGTCATGGCGTCAGCGGCCTCAATAGCGGGCACAAGGCCACGTGTCTCGATCATACCTAGTGCGATGCCGTAATTTTCTTCAGCCATCGTGCTCTCCTATTCCCTTTATTGTTGAGATCCAGGGCTCTGACAGTCGTCAATATCCGCTGGAGGCCACTGATCGATCACCCCACAAATGGTGAGATCGGTCAGTACGTCGTAGTCACCGGCGGCAAATCTTGCCGCTGTGCCTGTTGTCAAAAACACCCAGTCTCCGTCTTTAGCCCCAACGGGATCCGTTGCTGCCTGCGGTTTTCCAAGTGCATCCCGGACGACCCGGAATACCGTATATTTCAGTCCATCGATTCGTGATGAGCACACCAACGAACCGGTGACCTGACAAATCATCATGCTGATGCCTCGTTCGGAGGCGGCCAGTGATCAATAATTCCAACAATGGTCAGATCGCTCGGATAACCTTTACTTCCCGCCGCTTCTCGAGCGGCTGAGCTTCCTACGCAAATTACCCAGTCACCCGGTTTTGCCCCAACTGCATCAACAGCGACTTGTGAACTGGTGCCATCACGGACCACTTGTAAATGTTTGTGCTCCATCTCCGCTATTCGATTAGTGGCCACCAGTGGCCGTTCGACCTGACAAATTTTCATGAAAGGTTGTCCTCT
>QXYM01000023.1:12263-12472 GCA_009886945.1 Litorivicinus sp. | reverse complement strand
GATTGGACCGAATTGCCCAGGCGTGATTACGCCAGACGAGTGTAAGATTGGGATTATGCCCGGCCACATTCACAAGAAGGGTCGGGTGGGGATCGTCTCTCGATCAGGCACCCTTACCTATGAAGCCGTGAAACAAACAACGGACATGGGCTTTGGTCAGTCGACTTGCGTTGGTATTGGCGGCGATCCGATCCCAGGATCGAATTTCA
>QXYM01000023.1:0-12218 GCA_009886945.1 Litorivicinus sp. | reverse complement strand
TCGATATTCTGGCGCGTTTCCAAGAAGATCCCGAAACAGAAGCAATCGTGATGATCGGCGAAATTGGTGGAACAGCAGAAGAAGAGGCCGCTGAATTCATCAAGCATCATGTCACCAAGCCTGTCGTGAGCTACATCGCAGGCGTCACGGCACCTGCTGGCAAGCGAATGGGCCATGCCGGAGCAATCATCTCTGGAGGCAAGGGTACGGCTGCTGAGAAATTTGCAGCACTCGAAGCCGCTGGTGTGAAGGTGACTCGCAATCTTGCTGAAATCGGTTCGACGTTGAAAGAAGCGACTGGTTGGTAAGCTGTGATTCCGATCATTGATCGGTGAACACGAAAAGCCCCGCGGGAGAACCCCTCGGGGCTTTTTTGATCTTGGATTTTTGAAAAACGTCCCTATCTAGTCAACACTCATTCATGACCCAAACAGTGATTAGGAAGATGACTGCAAACGAAGAAACCTTAGGATTCCAAACGGAAGTCAAACAACTGCTGCACCTGATGGTGCATTCCCTGTATTCAAACCGCGAAATCTTTTTGCGAGAGTTGATTTCGAACGCCAACGATGCCTGCGATAAGCTACGATTTTTAGCGTTGGATGCTCCAGATCTCATGGAAGCCGATGCCGAAATGAGTGTCCGTATTTCGGTTGACCCAGAAAGTAAAGAGCTGGTGATTAGCGATAACGGAATCGGAATGACACGCGATGATGTGATTTCGAATCTTGGAACCATTGCAAAATCCGGAACTGCCGAGTTCATCAAGAATTTATCCGGTGATTCAAAACAGGATGCCAACTTAATTGGGCAATTTGGTGTTGGATTCTATTCAGCGTTTATTGTTGCTGATCGTGTTGTCGTGAGAACGCGCCGGGCCGGTAATGATGCGGCAGATGCAGTGGAGTGGTCTTCTGATGGCGACGGTCAATACACGATTAAAACCATCGAGAAAGCCGAGCGTGGTACTGAGATCCGCCTCACTCTGAAAGAAGATGCCAGCGAGTTCGGCGAGACCTATCGGATCCGTCATTTGGTGACCAAATACTCGGATCATGTCTCGATTCCTGTGTACCTGAAAAACGACGTCGAGAAGGATGATGAGTCTGAGGCGAAGTCTGAATGGGACCAGGTCAATCAGGCGACAGCGCTCTGGACACGTCCGCGGACTGAGATTACCGATGAAGAATATACGGAGTTTTATAAGCACGTCGCTCATGACTTCGAAGATCCAATGACCTGGAGCCACCACAAGGTCGAGGGTAAGAGCGAATATACCGGTTTGTTATACGTTCCTGCGCGTGCCCCTTATGATCTGTGGAATCGCGAGAGCCCACGTGGGCTGAAGTTGTATGTACAACGCGTATTCATCATGGATCGGGCCGAGGAATTTTTGCCGCTGTATTTGCGATTCATTCGCGGGGTTGTCGATTCCTCAGACCTAAGCCTCAATGTTTCTCGCGAAATTCTTCAGAAAGACGCGCGGGTTGAAGCGATGAAGTCGGCGGTGACTCGTCGTGCTCTCGATATGCTGGCGAAGCTTGCGAAAGACGATTCGGAAAAGTATCAGAAGTTCTGGGAAATGTTCGGTGAGTGCCTGAAAGAAGGTCCGGCTGAGGATCATCAAAACAAGGAGCGGATCACCAAGTTGTTGCGATTTGCATCGACTCACGCCAGCACGCCTGCGCAAAATGTTGGTGTTGAAGATTACATCGCACGAATGGTCGATGGGCAGAAAGATATTTACTACCTAGTCGCTGAATCTCATACCAATGCGTTGGGTTCACCCTACCTTGAGGCCTTCAAAAAGCGCGGGATTGAAGTCTTGGTCCTTTCAGATCGCATCGATGAATGGTTGATGGGGCATCTGCAGGAATACAAAGATCATCAATTTGTGGATGTGACTCGCGACGGGCTCGAACTTCCGGGTGAAGGGAAGGACGAGAAGAAAGAGCAGAAGAAAGAATCGAAAGAGCATAAGGCGCTGATTAAACGGATGAAAGAGGCGCTCACGGAGCAAGTTGAAGACGTTAAACCCTCGGTTCGTCTGACCGATTCTGCGGCCGTTTTAGTCCTCACCGAACATGATATGGGGCCACAAATGCGTCAGATCATGGAGGCTGCCGGACAGGCCATGCCTGTTTCAAAGCCGATTCTTGAGATCAACACTGACCATAGTCTGTTAATGCGGTTAGAATCAGAGGCAGATGAGGGCCGCTTTAAGGAGCTGGCTCGACTGGTCTTTGATCATGCGCAGCTTGGAGCCGAAGGAAAGCTTGATGATGCGCCTGGTTATCTCAAACGGGTGAATGCATTATTAACCGAGTTATCAGTCTAACGGTTCTAGCGATTGGGTTTGTTTTCAGCCTGTCGCTAACTGCCTGTGCGGTGCCGATTAAAGCACCGCCAGAGGTGAAAAATCTGGCGAAGAGTGATACTGCCTTCTTTGTGGAGGCGGTCCGCTCTGAGCTCGACCAGAACCTCAGCCTACTGTTGATCAAACTGTACCGACGAAATCCCGTTCAATTACCGAAAAGCTTGAGTATCGACGTGCGGGTGGAACAACTGAAGGCGCCGCGACTGAACTTGCAGGAGTTTGCAAATCCAAAGCCTGACGAGTTGGTTCGCATGGCCTTTCGCGAGGACTTCGCAGGCGATCGTGTCTATGCGTTCGTTGCTGGCCTGCAGTCAATGGTCAATCATGCATTCGATCATCGGCGAGAATATTTGCTGCTTGATGATTTACCGACGCCTCAGTTTGTCTATAACTCGGCGCGTAATCTCGAAACGGCAGCCTATCTGTTAAGAACACAGCGCAATGCAGCTGGACAACCCTATTTGTTCGCCGACGGCATCCAAGATGAGATTCTTAACGCGTCTTACTCACAGCTCATGGGTGAAATGATCGGCCTTCAGGATGCGTTGGCGACGGCGCTTGCCAAGAAAGATCAAAGAACCCTCAATGCTGTGGCGCGAGGAGCCGCCTCCTTCGTCTTTCTGCCAGTGGGATTCTGAGGTCAATCACCTAAGAGAGCAGTACCATCTCCCGTGCTTCTGGCCAAAGCTCCAGCACTTCTTGGTAAATCTCAGGACCTGATGCAAAGGTGATTTGAGGCGTCTGCCGCCATTGCGGGCTGGCAAGGTAGTCACTGGCGACAGCTCCTGCCTCATGGGCGATCAAAAGCCCAGCAATTGAGTCCCAAGGCTTCAGATGTTGATCAAATAGGACATCGAGACGACCGCAAGCCAAGTCACAAAGCATCAATGCCGCAGCGCCTGGTTGCCTCAGAATGGCGCCTCGTTTCAGTGCAACGGTGATTCGCCCAGCGAGTTCGTCAGCCGTCAGTTTGGAACTATGGCAAATGCCCACAAGACCCGTTGCAAAGCTCTCACGCCAGGACGGATTGAGTGTTTCCCCGTTGCAAAACGCGCCTTTGCCTTGGCTAGCCTCGTATAACTCATCGCGTGTTGGATCATAAATCCAGCCTCCCACGACGGTTTCCTGTTCGACCAAGGCTAAGGTCGTGCAAAAATACGGAAGACCACGAATGAAATTGGTGGTGCCATCAATCGGATCAATGACCCATTGGCGCTCATTTTTGACCTCGACGGATTCTTCACCTAAAAAGCCGTCGTTCGGAAAATGTCGCTTGAGGTAGTCAATCATCACGGTTTCGACGGTTCGGTCGGCTTCGCTCACGTAGTCCTGCGGGCCTTTAAGATCAATGGTTAACTGATCTCTCTGATGAAAAAACTCGAGCGCCTTCAGGCCTCCAATACGGCATGCGTCTCTCGCGATATCAGACGTATTCATTAAAATCCCCTACACTCAGCTTTTCAAACAACAAAGAATTTTCGTGACAGCAATCTCAGATAACAGCAAACAAAGCATTCAAGCGCTCTACACTGATTTTTTAAAGGCCAAAGGTCTGAAGCCGCGCCTCGGTCAGAAGCAGATGATTGCGGAAGTCGCGCGTATTCTAACAAGAATCGGCGACACTGAGTCCGCTCCGATTGGCTTTATCGAAGCAGGAACAGGAACTGGGAAAACGCTTGCTTATCTGGTGGGAGCATTGCCTTATGCCATGGCTCGCGAAATGCCGTTGGTCATCTCCACGGCAACCGTGTCATTGCAAACGCAATTAATCGAAAAAGATATTCCCGACCTCATTGAAGCAACAGATCTCATGTTAACCGTAGCCCTGGCGAAAGGTCGGCGGCGATATTTGTGCCCCATTCGGCTTGAGGCCGCACTTGAGACTTTGACTGAGGGTCAGGCGATCTATCCTGATGAACTGACCTTGGTTCTCGATTCAGATGATCGAGAAGTGGTGTCTGACTTAGCCAAGGCCTGGGCGCAGGGACAGTGGGCTGGTGATATGGACCAAATTCCACAAGTGATTTCAGAGTCTGTCAAAACAGCTATCACCACAGATCATCGGCGTTGTCAGGGAAGGTCTTGCCGCCATTTTCATGTCTGTCCGTATTTCAATGAACGGGAATCTTGGTTGGACGCGGACCTTTTAGTGATTAATCATGATTTATTGATGTCCGATTTAAAACTTGGTGGCGGCGTCATTCTTCCACCACTGGAGCGAATGATTTTAATCATCGATGAGGCTCATCAGCTCGCGCGAGTGGCCTCGGATCAATTTACCGCTCATTGTCGGATTGCTCAAAGCTTGGGCGCTATTAAAACCATAGATCGGGTCATCAACACATTGAAGGGGCTATTGCCGACCGAGCATCGTCTATCAAATGATCTCGAGCGCCTGAATCAACCATTGGAGGGATTTGGTCATCTTCTGGCGAATTGGGGCAAGGCGAGCTTGGAACGGTTGAAGGCGTATCCAGACACCGCCTACGTGTTTCAAAACGGTGGTTCAAGGTATCGGCTGACACTCGCTGAATGCTTTTCTGTGGAGACTGATGGGTTTGAACCCATGACAACCACCCTAGGACGCATCCAAAAAGTTCGTGATTGGCTGAAATCGTTGGTCTCACAGGGAGATCAGGAATTGATGCCTGAAACAGATGCCGAGTTACTCTCTGAACAAATTTCAATGGCTCTTGGGCGATTGGAGTCCATTCCCGAACTGGTGGTGGCATTTTCCAACGATGCAATGGACAGTGGTGATGCGCGTTGGCTGAGAATTGGGCAGGACGTTCGATATGCCACACCAGATGATCCAACAGATCTCGAATTTTGGGTCAGTCCCATGGAGCCAGCAGGCGCGCTATCTGATGCGCTTTGGGGTCGCATCGGGGCTTGTATTTTAACGTCAGCGACACTTGCACATCATGGTGAATTTGTGATTCCAGCCGGAACGCTCGGATTGCCAGTGAATTCTGGTCTTGTCGTTGCAGGAGCGTTTCATTATCAGTCTCAAGGGCGATTGGTGATTTCGCGATTTGCAGGTGATCCTCGGGATGACCGCGCACATGCCCAGCGGATTGCCGATTATTTAGCGACACGTATCGATCAGAACATTGGCATGTTGGTGTTATTTACCAGTTGGCGCTTGTGTTTTCAGGTTGAGGAATTACTCGATGCAGCTGTCCGTGAGGTGACCTTGGTTCAAGGTCAAAAGCCAATGGCTGCGCTATTAAATGATCATGAGTTACGACGGAAACAAGGCCAGATATCCATTATTTTTGGACTTCAGAGTATGGCTGAGGGACTGGATTTACCCGGAGATTTGGCGAACGAAGTGGTCATTACCCGTCTCCCATTTCAGCCACCTGACGATCCGAGAGAGGCAACACTTGCCGAATATTTGAAGAATCAAGGCCGCGATCCATTTCGCGAATTATCGTTGCCTGCAGCCACCATCAGATTGCGTCAGGCGGTGGGCCGATTGATCCGCTCGGAATCAGACACAGGTCAAGTTACAATGCTGGATCGCCGTTTGGTGAATACCCGTTGGGGTCAAACCCTGTTAAAAGAATTGCCTGCTTTTGAATTTGTTGAGGAATAAGGTTTATGTCACAAGTTGCTATTGTCGCTGCCAAGCGGACAGCTGTTGGAAGTTTCGCCGGTGCGCTGGCGTCCGTGTCTGCGGATGAATTAGGCGCGACAGTCATTCGTCAATTACTGGCTGACACAGGAGTCGCTGCGGATCAGGTCTCTGAGGTGATCTTGGGTCAGGTATTGACCGCAGGGCAAGGTCAAAACCCCGCCCGTAAAGCCACGATCAACGCAGGTCTTCCCGAGACTTGCCCCGCAATGACGATTAACAAAGTGTGTGGATCAGGGCTCAAAGCCGTCAGTTTGGGTGTGCAGGCGATTTTGTTGGGTGATGCAGAGATTGTGATTGCCGGCGGACAAGAAAATATGAGTCAGTCAGGTCACGTCCTGCTGGGTTCCCGAGATGGATTCCGCATGGGCAATGCATCGTTGATCGACACCATGTTGAAGGATGGTTTAACCGACACCTTTGGTGGCTATCACATGGGAACGACTGCTGAGAATGTGGCGAAAAAGTACGCGATTACTCGTGAGGAGCAAGATGCGTTTGCCGCTGAATCGCAACAAAAAGCGTCCAAAGCACGTGCAGAAGGGCGGTTTGACGACGAGATCGTTCCAGTGTTGGTTCCACAACGAAAGAAAGATCCCATTGAATTTAAGGTGGATGAGTTTATTCGTGACGGTGTGACTGCAGAGGCACTGGGAAAACTTCGTCCAGCATTTGACAAAGAAGGCACTGTGACCGCGGGAAATGCATCAGGAATTAACGATGGGGCAGCTGCCGTGATGCTGATGTCGGTTGATCGAGCTGAGGCACTGGGTTTACCGATTTTAGCAAAAGTGAAAGCCTATGCATCGGCAGGTGTTGATCCCGAAATTATGGGAACAGGCCCGATCCCAGCAACACAGCATTGCTTGAAAAAAGCCGGCTGGACCCACGAAGATCTGGATCTTGTAGAAGCCAATGAGGCGTTTGCTGCTCAGGCCATCGGTGTCAATAAGGGCCTTGGTTGGGATACCTCAAAGGTGAATGTGAATGGTGGAGCAATTGCGATTGGTCACCCCATTGGCGCTTCTGGATGTCGTGTATTCGTGAGTCTGATTCACGAGATGATTAAACGCGACGCACACAAAGGATTGGCCACCTTGTGTATTGGTGGCGGCCAGGGTGTTGCGTTGGCGATCGAACGTTAATTCACACTGGTTTGAATCCCTCGTGTAAACTTGTCGTTTAGACAACAAGTTGCGAGGGATCATGACTGATACGACTACCGCCTGGGATGTGAATGAGTTTGTTGTTGCGCCAGAAGAGGGCAAGACACGATTTCACGACCTAGAGCTGCCGAAAGCGCTAATGCATGCGATTGCGGATTTGGGTTTCCGTTATGCAAGTCCGATCCAAAGCGAGTCATTGCCTGTGGTCCTCGATGGGGATGATATTGTTGCTAAAGCGCAGACAGGTACTGGCAAAACAGCAGCGTTCCTGATTTCGATGATCGATACCTTTTTGCGTGAACCGATAGACGGTAAACGACGCACCGGCACGCCTCGAGCGTTAATCCTCGCTCCCACCCGCGAACTCGTCGTGCAAATCGCCAAAGATGCAGAGGATCTCTGCAAATATACGCGTTTGTCGGTTGTTTCCATTGTTGGTGGGATGGACTATCAAAAACAGCGAGATGATTTACGACAGTCGCCTTGCGATATCATGGTGGCGACACCCGGCCGATTGATTGATTTCTTGGGCCAAAATGAAATCAATCTACGAAAAATTGAGGTACTGGTTCTTGATGAGGCAGACCGCATGCTGGACATGGGCTTTATGCCTGATGTGCGTCGGATTGTTCGGGCTTGTCCACGAAGGGAATTGAGGCAGACACTGCTGTTTTCAGCAACCTTTACACCGCAGATTGTTGAGTTATCCGAGCGCTGGACATTCGAGCCAGTTCGTATCGAAATTGAACCTGAGCATGTGACCACCGAGACCGTCGAGCAAATCGTCTACATTACAACTGCAGATACCAAATATCAGCTTCTGAAAAACGTGATTCATACGCGTGATTTGCATAAGGTCATGGTGTTTGCGAATCGACGTGATCTGTGTCGCGATCTCGTTGATCGATTGACCAAGGATGGCATTGATGCGGCGCTCTTGAGTGGTGAGGTTCCTCAGCGTAAGCGGATTCAGACATTAGATCGCTTTAAAGAAGGGAAGACTCGAATTTTGGTGGCGACGGATGTCGCCGGTCGTGGTATTCACATTGACGGTGTCGGTCATGTGATCAATTACACGCTTCCAGAAGATGCAGAGGATTATGTGCACCGCATCGGCCGTACTGGGCGCGCAGGTGCTGAAGGAACATCGATTAGTTTTGCCTGTGAGGATGATTCATTCCTATTGCCAGAAATCGAAGAATTCATCGGACGAAAATTACCCTGTGAGCAAGCACCTGAGTCGCTATTAGAGGGTTCTCATGGCGAATCCGTCGCCTGAATGGCGAACTCCTTACACATCACTGAGTGAAGACATCTTTTATGCGAGGGTGTCTCCTCAACCGCTGCTCAATCCGCGTTGGGTTGATGTCAACCAAGCGCTGGTTTCCGAACTCAACAGCCTGATTGACTTCGATCAGCAAGACACTTTAAGAGCGTTCTCTGGCGGGCATCCCCTCCATGATTGGCAACCATTGGCACAGGTGTATAGCGGTCATCAATTTGGCCAATGGGCTGGGCAGTTAGGTGATGGCCGCGGCCTCTACTTAGGGGTTTCTGGTGGTTATGAGTGGCACTTAAAAGGGGCCGGTCACACGCCGTACTCGCGATTTGGAGACGGGCGGTCGGTGTTGCGTAGTGCGATCCGCGAGTATCTCGGTTCTGAGTACATTCATGCCCTTGGTATTCCAACAACGCGTGCACTTGCTGTTGTCGCATCCGATACCCCTGTTCAAAGGGAGACAACCGAGACGGGTGCAACTCTGATGCGATTAGCCAAGAGTCACCTGCGCATCGGACATTTTGAACATTTTTATCACCGTCATTCGCATCAACATCTGCATGAGATCGCTGAGTTTGCCATTGAGCAATTAGACCCTGATCTGTCAGGCGCTCCCGATCGGATGGAGGTCGCTTTTACACGCTACGTTGAGCGCTCAGCAAAGCTTGTCGCGGGCTGGATGGCGGTTGGCTTTGTCCATGGTGTGATGAATACGGACAACACCGCTTTGTCGGGCGAAACTCTCGACTACGGTCCTTACGGCTTTATCATGGCCTATCGTCAGGACTATGTCATCAATCACACCGATCAGACAGGACGATATGCTTTTGGGCAGCAGCCAAGAGTGATGCATTGGAACCTGGCCTGTCTGGCTGAAACCTTGACTCCCTTTGTGGACGTGGAGACGCTCGGACAGATTCTGAATGATTTCCCAGCACAGTATCATCAAGCATTTCGATCGGAAATGGCCAGGCGATTAGCGATCGAACCAGAAAATGAACAGTTACCTGGCCTGATTGAGGCGATTCAGAGGCTTTGGGGGAACGCTGGAATGTATTATCCAGAGGTATTTGTACATCTATTGGATGACAGTTTTATTGGTCTGTCAGAGGCCTCAGGAGTCGATCAATCCATGGATGATTTGCGTCGTCTGTGGAGCAAAGAAACAAGCTCTAGTCTGCTGAATCTTGCGCGGAGTCAGTCGCCCAGTTGGATGTTGAGCCACTGGTTATTGGATCGTGTGATTCAACATGCCGAGCGAGGCGATTATGAACCGATTCGATCACTCCGCCAGTCAATGACCGATGGTCTCATGAATCCAAGTGAGATGGCCGCCGCGCTTGGTGGCTCGCCTCCAGACACGAATTCCTCTTATCATCTCAGTTGCAGTTCGTAAGGATTTAGTATGCAAGTAGCCATTATCGGCGCCGGAAGCTTTGGTACCGTTCTCGCCGACATTGCGGCTCATAACCAATGTCAGGTGATGATGTATGCCCGTCGTCCAGAAATGGTTCATGCCATCAATGCCTTCCATCGCAATCCACAATATCACCCAGATCTTCAATTGCATGCATCGATCACGGCTTCAAGCGATCTTGCTGAGGTTGTTAGGGGTGCAGATTTGGTGCTCCTTTCTGTCCCGTCACGGGCAATGGATGCGATCTGTCAGGCATTGGCAAAAGTTCTTGCGCCTGATGTGGCACTGCTTTCCACCACGAAGGGGATTCAGTCTGAGGGTTTTCAGCTGATGAGTCAGATCATCGGTCAGCGATTACCATCGCATCCTGTTGGGGTATTGTCTGGGCCGAACTTGGCGCATGAAATTGCAACGCGTCATTTAACGGCCTCTGTGGTTGCAAGTCAGTCACCGCAGGTACGTCAACTCGCCCGCAATGCCTTCGCGACGAAATATTTTAGACTCTATAGCTCGGAAGATTTGATTAGCGTTGAGCTCGGTGGTGCATTGAAGAATATTTACGCGATTGCAGCAGGCCTTGCCGATGGCTTGGGAGTGGGACAAAACACCAAAGCACTGTTGATTACCCGAGCGCTCGCAGAGATGTCGCGGTTGTCCGCTCATATGGGAGGCAACCCACTGAGTTTTTTGGGTTTGGCCGGAGTCGGGGATCTCTACGTCACGAGTGTCTCACCGTTATCGCGGAATTTTCGGATCGGTCAGGCACTTGCGCAAGGGCATTCCCTCGAGTCCGCTGAATCGAATCTAGGACAAGTGGCAGAGGGTGTGAATACGTTGCGAGTGGTCTATGAGCAGTGCCAACGGGACGACATTGCAATGCCGATTCTCACAGCCCTTTACGAAGTGATCTTTGGTGGTAAGCCGGTCAGGCAGACCGCGTTGCAAATGATGCAAGCGGCGCATACCTCGGATGTGGAGTTCTTGATGCCAGGGGCGAACCCCGCGCTCTGAACTAACCTCTCCGACCTGTGAGGTGTCCAGTCAGGGTAGAGGCCATCTTGTTCAGTGACTTCACAGTCGATTCCCAACTGATACAAGCATCGGTGACAGACACGCCGTATTTGAGTTGTGATAGGTCATCCGGAATGCTTTGGTTTCCTTCATTGATATTGGACTCAATCATGACGCCGCAAATGGAGCGGTTTCCATCTTTAATCTGATGTGCGATGTCATCTAGCACCAAGGGCTGCACATTATGGTCTTTGTTGGAGTTGGCATGAGAGCAATCAACCACGATGTTTGTGGGTAACTTTGCCTTTTCTAGTGCTTGCTCGCAGAGGGCAATACTGACCGAATCATAGTTGGGCTTACCGCCACCGCCGCGAAGGACGACGTGACCGTACTGGTTCCCCTTGGTTTTCGTAATAGCCACTTGTCCCTGAGGGTTAATGCCAAGGAACGCATGTCCACTGACCACCGACTTCATGGCATTGACGGCGACATCAAGTGACCCGTCGGTGCCATTTTTGAATCCAACGGGTGATGATAGTCCTGAGCTCATTTCACGGTGCGTCTGAGATTCTGTGGTCCGTGCGCCAATGGCAGTCCAAGTAATCGTATCCTGGAGGTACTGAGGAGAGATTGGATCTAGGGCCTCTGTGGCGAGAGGAAGCCCAATTTCTGACAAATCAATCAATAGCTTACGCGCCTTCCTTAAACCGTCTTCGATTTCAAAGCTGCCGTTCAAGTGCGGGTCATTGATGAGCCCTTTCCATCCAACCGTTGTTCTTGGCTTTTCAAAGTACACGCGCATGATAATGAAAACTTGCTCGCTGACTTCATCGGCGAGTGCCTTTAAGCGTTTCCCATATTCAAGGGCTAGCTCTGTATCATGGATGGAGCAAGGCCCAACGACAGCAAATAAACGATCATCCTTTCCATCTAAAATATCTTTGACGGTCTGGCGTGAATTCGCAACCAAATCACGGACTGACTCAGGAAGTGGTAGCTCCTTTTTCAGCTCTGTCGGTGTAATAACGACCTGATAGTCATCGATATTGAGATCTGATAAGCGCATAGCAATTTGTCATCATTGGTAATGGATTAGGCCCGATATTGTAGAGGTGATCAGTCGAGAAGCAAGAAAATCTGTTGACACAAATTTCTCAAGCAGTATTATCCGCCCCCATCGTTGCTCTCGGGTGGATAGCTCAGTTGGAAGAGCATCGCCCTTACAAGGCGAGGGTCGGGGGTTCGAGCCCCTCTCCACCCACCAAAAGTTTTTGGGTAACGAGCCGCACGGAGCGGTAGTTCAGTTGGTTAGAATACCGGCCTGTCAC
>QXYM01000022.1 GCA_009886945.1 Litorivicinus sp. | reverse complement strand
CGACCCAACGAGTTCGGCAGATGCGGCCAGAGCGCGGCAAATCGTTCACAGGACCGCGCCTCAACAATGGCCCCCACCACAAGCAAATCAACAAGGCGTCCGTTCTCGTCGGTTCTGATGGATTCCCGCAGTGAACGCGCGTAACGAGATGCAGTGAGTGGTCGATGCTCAACACCCATTTTCTCCATGAACATCAATACCTGTTCGTAATGCAACATCTCCTCTCGCACCAACCGCGCCATCAGTCGTTGTAGGCGTGGATGCTGACGATACTTGGTGATTAAACTCATTCCTGTCGCCGCCGCTTTGTATTCGCAGTTGGCATGATCGATGAGCAAAGTTGAGAGATCACCAAGCGCATGGTCTACCCATGCACTCGACGTCGGCGCCCTTAAAAAACCCTGGATCTCGTCAACAATGGCGTCGATGGACGCCACTTTCGAGACAATACTACTTGTAGTAGGCATTTTCGCGTTGGCTGTGGTCGGTCACGTCTCTTACACCCTTGAGATCAGGAATGCGATCCATCAGCGTTTTCTCAACTCCGTCCTTCAGAGTCATGTCAACCGCGCTGCACCCCTGGCATCCACCACCAAATTGCAAAATCGCCACATCCTCTTCCAAACGGATCAAGCGGACTTCACCGCCGTGCGCAGCAAGCCCTGGGTTCACTTCCCCAGTCAGAATTTCGACGATCTGCTGCTCAATCGGCCCATCAAAAGCCACGGCTGGTTGTTTGGCCTTTGGCGCCTTGATAGTCAACTGGCCGCCAAGCTTGTCCGCCACATAATCGACCACCGCCTCGTCCAGGTAAGGAAGACTTGGCTGATCTAAATACGCTGTAAAGCCATCACACGCAACGCGTTCATCTTCCGGTTTTTCTTCACCTGGACGACAGTAAGCGAGACAGGTCTCCGCATACATCGTCCCAGGCTGAGACACGAATAAGCGAACACCCATCCCCTCAACGTTCTGTTTTTCAAGCAAGCCGTTCAGGTAGGTCTGCGCGCTATCTGTAATTGTAATATCTGTCATGAGTTGAGAATGCCCTATAAAACCCTGATATCGTTGATTGGGGCATCTATTCTAATTACTACTGGGATCAAAAGACCACTTTATGAAACATACCGAAGTTGCAATTATCGGCGCGGGCGTCACAGGTCTCGCCGCCGCAAGTCGTTTATCTCCCAGAAATTACCGAATTTTCGAAAAAAGCCGTGGTCCCGGCGGGCGTTTAGCATCCAAACGGATGGATGCCGTTCGCGCCGACATAGGCGCTCAATTTTTCACTGTCCGCGATCATCGCTTTCAAGTCGCCGTTGATTCAGCAGTGGCCGCCGGATTTGTGACGCAATGGCAGCCAAACATGGGGACTTTCCGGGACCATCAACCGATCGCATCGCCTGATCATCAGGCACGATTCGTGGGCCATCCGTATATGAATTCATTGGGTCGATTTCTGTCTCAAGATATTGAAATACAAGCAGAAAGCAGGGTTCAAACGATCGAGCCGGACGGTGATTTGTTTCGCTTAATATTGACCTCTCAAGAAACCTTGACCGCCGATTGCGTGCTGGTCACTGCACCGGTTGATCAAATGGTTGCCATGCTTCAACACTTCGATGTCGAGCAACTCGGCTCTCGGTTTGCGATGGATCCAACCTGGACGACAGTGTTATCCGTTGAAGAGCCACTACGTGGATCTGCCGGAGAATCATTCGACGCGTTGTTTGGAGGTGACCATCCCCTGTTCGATTTCATTGCAGTCGAAAACAGCAAACCTGGACGGCAATCGAATTTCATCGTTGTTCATGCGACCCCAGAGTGGTCGACACAACATTTAGAGAGCGATCCAGCCGAGATCTCAGAGCTGATTCGTGAGGCGTTGTCGGAGACTTTTCAGGTGACAACCAAGGCAAAGCTCTCACACCGGTGGCGATATGCGCGTCCGACCAATCCCAAATTTACGGCGCAAAAAGGAATCTACCAGGTCTCTCCAAACTTATGGGTTGCTGGTGATTATTTGGCCGGCGGTCGCGTGGAAGGTGCTTATTTAAGCGGGCTCGAGGCAGCTGAGCGCATCCTCGCGCGTTAGAAACTTGCTTCTTCCTGCCGAAACAGTGTGCGTCCACGTGGTCCATTGACCTGTCGTAGCGCGATCAAAACCAGAATCAGCATGGCCAATTCGAATCCCATGTAGAGATAGGTGGAATTCTCCTGCGACAACCCCTCAAGCAATGCGATACAACGGGTGAAAAGCCAAGCCGCGTTTATCGTGAACAGACCAATGAGCGACCGTTTCGTCTTCCGTTGATCAAGGATCCCTCCGCAGAGTAAAGCGCAAAACCCCAAAAAGGATCCAGCAACGAGCACCTGCATCTCGATGATGGCGGCTTGCGAGATTGCTTCAATCCCCAAGCCTTGCAAGACGGACTGAGGCGCAAACAGCGCCCAGAGTGCAATGGCTGCATACAGCACACAATTGAGTGTGATTAAAAATCGTCCGAAGAACATGTGGTTATCTCCAAGTCCATAAGTAGAGTGTCAGACTCCATTGCGTTTGCCAACCGCCTAGGTAACACTTACAACCCAATGCCGGCTCGGACGATGGCACGATATTCTTTGCGGGATGCGACTGAGGAGAATCATGCAACATCGTCTAATCTGGTTTCGAGACGACCTTCGAGTCACCGATAATGCCGCGGTCTCTGCAGCTCTTGACTGCGATCCGAACACACGAATCTCAGCCGTGTTTCTTACTGCAGAGTCCGATTGGGCTTCGTTTGGTTACGGCCCCAACCGCCTGTATTACACCCAGCAGTTACTCACTGCCTTGTCAACGAGCCTCGCGTCGCTCGGTATTTGTCTCACCGTCATCCGTTTAAAGACCTATCACGACCAAGTGGCTTGGATTGGGCAATTTTGCGCAACTGAATGTGTCTCTGATCTCTATTTCAATCAGGAATATCAGTGGAACGAGCGATTAAGAGATCGGCAGATTCGTGATCATGCTGGCTCCGTCACAGTGCATGCATTCGTCGATCGAGTGCTACTGCAGCCGAGCACAGTCTTGACCGGTGATGAGCGTTTCTATTCTGTTTTCAGTCCATT
>QXYM01000021.1:2293-18705 GCA_009886945.1 Litorivicinus sp. | reverse complement strand
GATGTCGAATTTGGTGGTGTTTGGCGTTTTATTTATCGCGATTTCACTACTGATTGGTTTAGTGCTGGCAATTTTTCTCGATCAGAAGATTCGGGGAGAAGGAGCCATTCGTACGATTTATCTATACCCCATGGCTGTCTCGTTTGTTGTGACGGGGACTGCATGGAAGTGGATCTTAAATCCAGGGCTTGGCATCGAAAAAATGGTGCGTGATTTTGGGTTTACAGACTTCGAGTTTCGCTGGTTGGTTGATCAGGAAATGGCGATTTATACCATTGTCATTGCGGCAGTCTGGCAATCCAGTGGATTTGTCATGGCCATGTTCTTGGCCGGGCTACGAAGTGTGGATGACAGTTTGATTAAGGCAGCACAAATCGATGGTGCGAGTGCCTGGCAGTCGTACTGGCATGTGATCTTGCCGATTTTACGTCCTGTGTTTTTCAGTGCCATCGTGATTCTCTCGCACATTGCGATCAAGAGTTTTGATTTAGTCCAAGCGTTGACCGGGGGAGGGCCTGGTTACGCATCGGATCTCCCAGCGAACTTTATGTATACCTTTGCGTTCAACCGAGCGCAGATGGGGATTGGTGCGGCAAGCGCGATGGTAATGCTGTTTGGGGTATTGGCTATCTTGGTTCCTTATCTGTATTCCGAGCTACGAGGGTCTAATCGTGGGTAACTCCAACATGTCGATTGGTCGCTATGCGATCTATGCCTGTCTCATGATCTTCGCAGTCCTGTATCTCATGCCGCTGTATGTGATGATCACGACTTCTTTAAAAGATATTGAGGAAATCCGGCAGGGAAATTTGTTGTCCTTGCCAGCAGCGCCGACCCTATACGCATGGGCGAAGGCTTGGGGAAGTGCGTGCACGGGCAGTGAGTGCGAGGGTCTCGCTCCGTTCTTCTTCAATAGCATCCGAATTGTCGTCCCGGCTGTTTTGATCTCGACGCTGATTGGGGCGTTAAATGGCTATGTCCTTGCTAAATGGCGGTTTCGAGGCAGCGAATTTTTGTTCGCAGCCTTATTGTTTGGGTGTTTCATCCCTTTCCAGGTCATTCTTCTACCGATGGCGCGATTGCTTGCGACTTTTGGTCTCGCAAATACAGTGACTGGACTCGTGTTGGTGCATGTGATTTATGGGGTTGCCTTTACGACGCTGTTTTTCAGAAATTTTTACGTGTCTGTCCCCACGGAGTTGGTCAAGGCAGCGCAGCTTGACGGAGCGAATTTCTTTCAGATTTTTCGACATATCTTCCTGCCGATCTCTCTACCGATTTTTACGGTAACCATCATTTGGCAGTTCACCCAAATTTGGAATGATTTCCTGTTTGGGGTTGTTTATTCAGGGCAAGGAACTCAACCGATCACCGTCGCGTTGAATAACTTGGTGAATACATCGGTCGGCGGGAAAGAATATAACGTCGATATGGCGGCGGCATTAATCGCCGCCTTGCCAACTCTGGTGGTGTATGTACTGGCCGGTAAATATTTTGTCCGCGGCCTAACCGCGGGTGCAGTAAAAGGATAACTCGATGGGTTCGTTAACGATTTCTAACGTCACCAAAACCTTTGGTTCAACCGAGGTCCTGAAAGGGATCAATATTGATATTGCAGATGGTGAATTTCTCATTCTGGTTGGTCCCTCAGGATGCGGAAAGTCCACTCTGATGAATACCATTGCTGGGCTTGAGGAAGTGACAACTGGACAGTTATTACTTGCAGGGGAAGATGTGACTGAGCGGAGTCCCAAAGATCGTGATATCGCGATGGTGTTTCAATCCTACGCCCTGTATCCGACCATGAACGTGGCCCGGAACATCAGTTTTGGGCTTGAGATGCGTGGCGTTCCCAAGCAAGAACGTGATCAGCGCGTTCAAGAAGTCTCGACCTTATTGCAAATTAATCACCTGCTTGATCGTAAACCGAGTCAGCTCTCCGGAGGGCAGCGTCAGCGGGTCGCAATGGGACGGGCGCTTGCTCGTTCGCCGCGGGTGTATCTGTTTGATGAGCCGCTATCCAACTTGGATGCCAAACTTCGCGTTGAAATGCGTACAGAAATCAAGAAGTTACACAAGAGACTTGGAACAACAATCGTGTATGTGACGCACGATCAAATCGAAGCCATGACGCTGGCCGATCGCATTGCGGTGATGAAAGATGGTGTGGTTCAGCAATTAGGTACGCCTAATGAAATTTATGATAATCCAGCCAATCAGTTCGTGGCGGGATTTATGGGAAGTCCACCGATGAACTTCGTTCCTTGTGAAGTGAATTCTGATGGAAGTCTCGCCATCGATACATCGGGTCATAGCTTATCGCTGACGATTCCTCAGTCGTCGACATTGAAAGCTCAGAATATCTCTCGTGTCATCCTGGGTCTGCGTCCTGAAATGCTCACCGAACCAAAACCTGAACGCGCTGGGGACTCGGTGATGGCATTGGAGATGGACTTTGATGTGACAGAGCCGATGGGTGCTGACACCATTGCGATTGGCGAATGGAATGGCATTGAAATTCTCGCTCGCCTCTCGCCTGAGGCAGGATTACGCGCAGGGAAGAGTACGCCCGTACAAGTGGATTTGTCGAAAGTGGTCTTATTTGATCCTGAGTCTGGAGAGAGAATCCGATAGTGGCCCAATCTGCGGTTGTCGCTGATATTGGAGGCACTCACGCACGGTTCGGGTTGATCGGCGTTGAGGGTCGCCTAGAGAAAGTCTCAGTACTTCAGTGCGCAGACTTCCGTGGTCTCGAAGAGGCATACCGTCATTTCTCAGAGCAAACATCATCGGTTGCTGACCGACTGGCGGTTGCTGTGGCCTGCCCAGTCCACCAGGATCTAGTGAAATTGACCAACAATCATTGGTCGTTTCGCAAAGGGGATATTGTTGATTCACTGGGGTTGACAGAATTGCTGACGATTAATGATTTCACCGCCCAGTCGCTTGCAGTTGTGTCAGTGCCGGAGTCTTCGTTTGAAGTCTTGCAACCGGGAATGGCAGATCCCTTGGCTCCGCTGTTTGTCATTGGACCAGGGACGGGTTTGGGTGTCGGTGGTGTGGTGGTTGATGCCGATGGTGAATGGACGCCACTGTCCACAGAGGGCGGTCACGTGACGATGGCTGCGCAGACTGAAGATGAGTGGCAATTACTGTCATGCCTTCGGCGAGAATTCCCGCATGTTTCAGCCGAACGGTTGATCAGCGGGCCGGGGCTCCATTTGATGTATCGAACCTTGTGCGTTCGTGAAGGTCAACCCGTCAAAGCTCCCGATACAGCCTCTATGATGCTGATTGCAGAGACGGACCTGTTGGTGCAGCGAACGCTTGATCTGTTTGCAGGCTTTTTTGGAATTGTAGCCTCCGATGGGTGTCTGACCTTGGGCGCCACTGGTGGATGTTTTGTGGCAGGGGGGGTGATTCCCAAGTTAGGTACTCATTTTCGGCGGGAGATTTTCCTTGACCGGTTCAAAGCCAAAGGCCGTTTTCATCAATACCTTTCCCATATTCCAATCAAGATTCTTCTGGATTCAGAAGCCGGTCTCTATGGATTGCAGCGCGCGTTATCGACGCGTTCTCTCGCGCGTTTTTCGGTGAGGCCTCAGTAGATGCGTATTGGGATTTTGGGTTTTGGAAAAATTGCACGCGAGGCACTCTATCCGGCGATTCTCAACGTGGGACATAGCGTCACGGCGATTGGATCTGCCGCAGGCGTTAAGCCTGATGGCTTTCAAGGGGAGGTCTTCAGCGATTATTCCGATGTCATCACCAGCGGTCTGATTGATGCTGTCTATATCGCGCTCCCCAATCATCTGCACTACCCCATGAGCCGGTGCGCAATTGAAGCTGGAATTCCGGTGTTATGCGAAAAACCGCTCGGTTTGTCTGCCGCTGAAGTCAGTTCGCTATCGGTCGTTGCCGAGACACAGCGAAGTTTCTTAATGGAAGCGTTGATGGTTGCGCATCATCCGCAGTGGCAATGGATCCGACAACACATTTCAACCGATGAGCCCTTACATCTCTCTGTGCAATTTCACTATGACAATCGTGATCCATTGAATATCAGAAATCGCCCCGAAACTGGCGGTGGAGCTCGACTGGATATCGGATGTTATGCGCTGTGGGTCGCGCACTGGTTAGGTGCGCGTACACTGACTGGGGCGACGGGCTGTCAATGGATCGAGCAGGGAGTCGACGCAAGAACCTCCGGTCGTCTCTTATTTGATGAGCATCTCGAACTGCAGTTTGATGTTTCCATGCGGCGTGCGAGGTTTCAGCAGGTCATCATTCACTCACAGAAACACTGTTGGGTGATTCCGCGGCCGTTTAATCCCTCTGCGAATACCACGATTTGGGCGATGGGCAGCGAGGGCATTGAACGTGAGCATCAATTTGAAGCGATGCAGTATGAACGGATGATTGAGGCGTTCAGTACGTCAATCGACCGGCAGTCGAAAACAGATTTGACAGCATCACAGCGCATCGCACAGTGGTCAGATACGATTAAACACCAGTTCGAGGAAAGGATTGTCAAATGAATCTCATCAACCAGTATCAGCCACAGGAAAGGCGCTATGAGAGCATGCCATATCGCACTGTTGGCCGCAGTGGGCTGAAACTCCCTGCGATTTCACTCGGCCTCTGGCAGAATTTTGGTTTTGACGTTCCCTTGAGTGTGGTCCGATCAATCTTGCATACCGCCTTCGATCATGGCATCACCCATTTTGATTTAGCCAATAATTATGGACCTCCTTACGGATCGGCAGAGATCCAGTTTGGTCAAGTCTTCCAGAGAGATTTCCGACCGTTTCGGGATGAGATGATTATTTCAACCAAGGCGGGTTACGACATGTGGCCAGGTCCTTATGGAAATGGCGGCAGCCGAAAGTATTTGCTCTCGAGCCTCGATCAGAGTTTGTCACGGATGCAACTGGACTATGTCGATATCTTTTATTCGCATCGTGTGGATCCGGAGACACCGTTGGAGGAAACCATGGGGGCTCTCGCGACAGCGGTTCACCAGGGGAAGGCGTTGTATGTGGGAATTTCGTCCTACGGTCCTGAGTTAACGATTGAAGCGGTGAGTATTCTCAAACAGCTCGGGGTTCCTTGTTTGATTCATCAACCGAGTTATTCGCTCTTCAATCGTTGGATCGAAACATCGGGATTGTTGGAGACTTTGCAGTCACAAGGGGTTGGTGCAATCGCGTTTTCACCACTTGCACAAGGTCTGTTGACGGACAAATATTTACATCAGGTGCCAGACCAGTCTCGCGCCAGTACTCCTGGATCCTTTGATTCCTCACTCATTACCGCTGAAGTCCGATCGTCGCTTGCTGGTCTGAAGATGATTGCTGATGAGCGTGGTCAATCGATGGCTCAGCTGGCGATTAGCTGGGTATTAAGGCAGCCGTCAGTTGCGTCAGCGCTGATTGGTGTTCGATCGGAAGCGCAACTGCTGGATGCGATTCAAGCCACCTCATCGTTGCAGTTTTCCTCCGAAGAGCTTGCATCGATCGAGGCCTATTCTCGCGAGTTTGACCTCAATCTATGGGCTGAGTCGTCCAATCGAACGCGCGAAGAAATGCCCTAAGCCGGTTAGCCGAAGACGAAGGGCTTCAGAAGACCAGTCAAACTGACAATAACCAAAGCGATACCCAGTACTCTGAAAAACGTTGGGGTTTCTTGTTCCACCAAGTAGCTATGCATGCGGTTGCCAAGTACATGCCCGACAAATGCGCAGGGAAGTAACCACAGGTGGTGCATTAACTGCAGGTCAATTCCGGCGATGACAAATGAGATCAGTTTGATGAGCGTTAGAATCCACCAAAGAACAAACAGTGTGTTTCGTAATTCATGTTTTTCGACGCGTGCTGCAACCACTGGAACAATTAAGGGTGCTCCCGTCAGTGAGGTTCCTGACACGTAGGCGCCGAGGCCTAAAAACCCATACTCCTGAAGTTTGGTTTTGATCTGGATCGGGCGATTGATGATGTATCCAACCGCGTAGGCGATGACGATGACGAAAATAATCGTGCTCATGATCACAGGTGGTAGCGTCAACAGCCCAATCACACCGGCAATTTTTGGGACGATCATGATTGCCATGCTGCGCTTTAAGTAAGCCCAATTGATGGTTTTGAGTCGCTCTGGTGCCTGATTGCGGGTGCTCTGGATCATAATCAGAGTGGAAAAGAAAATCAGGTGCATCGCGATCAGCGGGAGAAAGATCAGCGGATCATTCACAACCAATAGCAAAAAGGGCAGCGCTAAGACTGCGCCTCCAAACCCAAGCCCGCTTCGGACGAAACCACTCCAAACAAAGGTGAGTCCAATGATCGCGTACTGATACCAGGAAAGATCTTCCACCGATTAGACTTGTGTCAGCACGTAGCGGAGTAGGGTCGCGACCTGTTCAGTTGTTTTGCACCACGCATAGGCTGCTTGATCGACCTCTTTGAGAGGATGGACAATGTCATCATCATGCAGTGTGATGTAGGGGATCCCTTTGGCGGCGCAGTAGCCTGCATCAAATGCCGCATTCCATTGTTTGTACTGATCGCCAAATCGGACCACCACTAAATCCGCTCGATCGATGTCATGGCGTGTGCGAATCGCATTGACGCCACTGGATTGTTGGTCTCTCCAAAATCCAGGTTCGACCGGTCCAAGAAAATCTCCAGCGGCATCAGACGCGGGATGGTCTGTCACAGGGGCGGTAAACCGAATCCCCAAATCCGTTGTCGCCTCAATGATTTCTTGACGCCAGCTGGTGTGGATTTCTCCAGAGAGATAGACGGTGTAGGTCACGTGTTAGTTTTCCTTTTTACAAGCGATTGAAGCGGGTCCAGTGGCGCCATTTCTGGCATTACGGGAATATTCATAAGGTGAACCGCGCTGATCTTCGCCTTTCATACACTCCCATCTGTCGATTTTGATCGCGGCTCCCTCACCGGCGTCAATGGTGGCTTTGGTTCCAGACATTGAGCGATTGGAGTCAATGATCCCATAGGTGAGAAGGCCAAGGCCAAAGACAATAACGACCCCAATTGACCCCATGATCCAGCGAAATTCAGATCCCATGTTGCATCCTCATCAGTCCTGTCCCTATCTATCGGTCATTCAAAGCGCTTCTTCAAGAACCGACACGAGTGCCTCAAGTGGTAATGCCACGGGATTGGCCTTCATCGATGAGGAGGCTTGTGAGGCTGTGGCGACCGCGCGGATGTCGACCTCCTTCAAGCCAAGAGATGCAAGCCCGGTGATCCCTTGATCGGCAATCCAAGCTGCCAGTGTATCAAAGGCATCAGCCTTCATCCCACCGAAAATAGGAATGATCCAGTTCGCGATCTGATCCAATCGCTGAATCACGATCGGATCATCGGCAAAGTGTCGGTTCACTTTCAGACCATAAGGCAGTAACGCGCCGCAGATGGCGCCGTGTGCAGCACCTGTCACAGAGCCAAGAGGTCCTGCAAAGCCATGAACGACACCAAGACCACTGTTGGCGAGAGCGACTCCGCCGATCATGCTGGTGTAGGCGAGGGTATCGCGATCTTCTGATGTTTCTTGACTCATTAATCGATGCAGTGCCTGTAAGGCTCTGGGGATTACCGGTTCCACTAGGCTGTCGGTGAGAAAAGAACGTTTGTTCGATAAATAGGGCTCGATGCATTGTGTCACCGCATCCAATCCACAGGCCAGAGTCACTGCTTTTGGTGTGTCATCGGTGAAGGCAGGATCGACAAGCGCTATCGCAGGCAGGAGTTTTGAATCACGGAGGCTGACTTTGCGTTGCGCATCCGGGATATCAATGACCGCATTTTTGGTCATTTCTGAACCCGTGCCCGCTGTTGTCGGGATGGCGATCCAGGGAAGCGGCTGCTGTTCGAGCGCACGACCGTCTCCAACAACCTCTAGATAGGTCATGACTGGATGTTTGGCAGGGATCAGTCCGGCCAATGCTTTTGTCATATCAAGAACTGATCCACCACCGATGGCGATGAGTCCATCCACGACCAACCCCTGAAATCCTTGTAAGTGACGTTCAAGCGCCGGTAGGGAGGGTTCATCATGAACTTCGATCTGTGCAACCACATCAATCGTTTGACGAATCTGTTCAATCACCGATTGAACTCGGGTCCGCAACGTGCCGTGAACGATCACAACTCGTTTGAGTTGGCATGATGCGAGAATTGGCGCCAAGTCTTGGCAGATGCCCCGTTGAAATTCGACGGGTGGAGCGCGTAATGACGAAGTGAACATATCAGCCCTTGTAGTTTGCGGTGAGAACCTTATCAAAATTTGGTGGCGCAATGCAGAATCCGAGGTAACTGGATGACTCATCTCATAAGAATATTGGCACTGTTGATGATTGTCGTGCCTGCGAAAGCTGATATGCAGACGATCGAGGGCTTTGCGATTGATCGAACCGAAGTCTCGATTGCTCAGTTTCAACGCTTTGCCGAGGCCACAGGGTTTGTCAGTCAGGCGGAGCGCTCTGGCGGTGGCGAGGTGTATGGATGGGGCTGGGAGCAAAAGCCTGGTTGGACCTGGCAGCGTCCATTTGGTGTTGAGTCTGATCCCCGATTGCCGGCGGTGCATCTGACATTTGACGAAGCGACGGCTTATTGTGCATGGCGTGGCGCAAGACTCCCAACGGAGATTGAGTGGCGGCAGGCTGCCTATGTCGAACATCGACCGGATGCAGGTCCAGACTTTATCCAAGGTCAAGATTATCCATATCCAACGGGTGATTCGCCTCTGGGGGCGAATTGTTTATCGGAATGCGGGTTTACTCCGCCGGTCAGTTTTCGTGATGTCTTGGATCGCGGGGTCGGTCCGGCTCCGGTTGGTACCACGCAGCAAGGGGTCAACGGTCTGTATGACATGGGAGCGAATGTGTGGGAGTGGGTCAACAGTGAGTCGGTCGATTCCAAAGTCACCGCTGGCGGGAGTTGGTGGTATGAGGCCTTTCGGATGCATCGAGACGATCGAGCAGTCAAACCAAGAGACACTGCCGTGGTGTATATCGGATTTCGCTGCGCGACAGATGTGCGCTAAATCGAGAGACTTGGATCTTGTTTGACGCACTTCATCGCTACTTCGGTCCGAATGGATGCAAGGTGAGGGATTCGGCTGAGTTCATGAGTTAAAAAATATTCCAGTTCGGGCGTATTTTTGAGGAGGACTCGAAGGACATAGTCGTAATCGCCAGTCATTCGGAAACAGTCTTGAACTTTGGGATTCATTTTGACCGCGCCCTCTAAATAGGACAGCGTATCCCTCTCTTGATTTGCTAAGCGGATATAGATGAAGACGTGAAAGTTCAATCCTAACGCATTCGCATTGAGCGTTGCAGAAATGCCACGAATCAGTTGGTCAGCCTTGAGTTTTTTCACGCGAGTGAGGCAGGCGGAGGGCGATAGATCGACCTGTTTGGCAAGTTCAGCGTTGGTGATATCGGCATTCTTTTGAAGAATCCGGAGAATTGAACGATCTTTGTCATTAAGCGAAAAAGACACCATTAAATTCCTTTTTAAAATATATTTTCGGAATAATATGCGGATTTTATTGGGAATGATAGAACGAATTGGTAGGGATTCTATGGAAAATTGCTGCGAACTCTGCGGTCGGATGACCGGATTAACGCGTCATCATCTCATTCCGAAGCGCGTGCATCGGAGTGAATCGATTCGAGCCAAGTTTTCCAAAGAGGTGTTAAATCAACGCATCGCCAAGCTCTGCAAAGCCTGCCATCGCCATGTGCATCGAACCTTGAAGGAGCGCGAACTGGCGGTTCAGTTTCACAGTGTTGAATTATTACGCGAACACCCCGATATCCAAGCCTTCGTTGACTGGCTGAAAGATAAGCCGGATGATTTCTCACCACGTTTGTCCCGCCGGAAAAGAAAATGAGGACTGAATTGGACGATTACATTGCAACCCGTGCTGACGTTCGAGCTTATTTGGATCGGGCCTTATCAGATGCTGAAACCCATTCTCAGCAAGAGGCGGCTCTGTTTGAAACGGTGAAAGACAAACTCCTTCAGTCTGGTGCCCGGCTCGTTGCGCATTATTACGTCGACTCCGAGATTCAGCGTTTGGCAGAAGAAACCGGTGGTATTGTCTCAGACTCCTTGGAGATGGCGCGTTTCGGTGCCAATGATGCAGCAGAGACGCTCATCGTCGCCGGTGTGTCCTTCATGGGTGAGACTGCGAAAATTTTGAGTCCCGAGAAGCGGGTCTATATGCCAACACTGGAGGCGACTTGTAGTCTGGATCTGGGATGTCCTGCAGACAAATTTGCCGAATTTTGCGATGCCCACCCAGATCATACGGTCGTGGTGTATGCCAATACCTCGGCGGCCGTCAAGGCTCGAGCGGATTGGGTGGTGACCTCATCGATCGCCGTGGATGTCGTGGAAGCCCTTGCTGATCAAGGGCAGTCCTTGATTTGGGCTCCGGATCGATATCTGGGTCGTTATATTCAGAAGCGCACCGGTGCTGAGATGTTGTTGTGGGATTCGGCATGCGTGGTTCATGAAGAATTCAGACTGAACGATCTGGATGCGCTGCAATCGATGTACCCCGATGCTGGCTTGCTCGTTCATCCGGAGTCTCCAGAGGAGATGATTGATCGTGCAGACGCAGTCGGCTCAACGTCTCAGTTGATCGAGGCGGCTGAGCGGTTGCCCAATCCGAGTTTCATTGTGGCGACCGACCGGGGAATCTTTTATAAAATGCAGCAGCGGGTGCCGGGGAAGCGTTTGATTGAAGCGCCGACACGCGGAGCAGGGGGAAGCTGTCAGAGTTGTGCACATTGTCCATGGATGGCGATGAACCGCCTGTCCGGCATTAACCATTTACTTGACCATTGGTCTCAGAAGTCAGAGATCCTTATCGATCCAGCGTTAGCGGAAGCCGCCATGAAACCCCTGACTCGAATGCTCGAGTTTAAAGCGTCTCAGTCTGCTTAATCGCGTCTTTCAGTAGATCAAGTGGCCGAGAATCAACCGTTTTTGGCCAGACCTCTTGAGCTCTAACCATTTGCATTTTTGCGGCTTCGAGCTTGCCATGCAGTAATGCGTCCCAACTGCGGGCTTCAAACAGCAAATGGTCCTGTTTGAATGCTTGTGCAAATCGGGCCAGTGCTCGCCAGAGATCAAGTCGCTCTGGTCGCTGCACCAGTTGCTCACGTAGCGCTCGAGGGAGCTTCGCGTCTGCTTCAGCGATGGCTAAATCGACAGCCGCAATAGTTGGTTGTACCCACGATGGAAAAAAGAGAGCGATCGTTTCAATCGCCTCGCGACTTCGGTCAAAGTCACCGGTTTGCAGCGTTAAGGCAATTTCCAAGTCAAGTCCACTAAAGGTTTGACGAACAGCGTCCGGTAATTGATCAAATTGATTGAGTGCCTGTTCATAACGTTCAGACCGATAATCCGCGAGTAACGCATGAATCTCAGAACATGACTGTGTTGCTTGTTTGCCAGTGGGAAATTCAAGCCCTTCAGTCTGTATGCATCGAAATAGTTGGAAGTCCGTGGGGGAAAGCACTGGCTGACCGTCTCTGGGATCTTGCATTTGTGCCACGCGCGCATCCAGATCGGACTGCCGCTCAATCCCCAAAGGGTGCGTACTTAAAAATGCTAAATCTTGAGTGGTTTGCGTCTGTTTTTCAGCGAGGATGTGTAACACCGATGCCATCGCCTCGGGGGGATAACCAGCGCCTGCCAGCGCGGTAACGCCAATTCGATCTGCTTCTCGTTCATAATCTCGCGAATAGGCAAGGGCGGCGGTCGCGTTCGCAGCCTGACCACCCATAATCAAGGATTGCGCTGCCTGTCCTTGTCTGGTGGCGATGGCTGCGACGACGCCAGCCAGAGTAGCGAGCGTGCCGGTGGATAGGCGTTGTGAATTTTTTAACCCGCGATAATGATGGCGTTGGGCCAAGTGTGCGAGCTCATGGGCAAGAACAGCCATGATTTCTGACTCAGTCGCCAAGTCCAAGTACACCCCTCGATTGACACCGACGATGCCACCAGGAGCTGCAAACGCATTGAAATCTTGGCTATTTAAACACAGCGCCGTCATTGGCATGGCGCCGAGTTCGAATTGATTTTTGAGTCGCGTTAACCAAGTCTCAAGGAGGTCGATGCACAACGGATCCATGCGCTCGCCGAGCCGCCCCCGCATTGACTTCAGCCACGCCTGACCAAAGATCACTTCGCCTTCGCGAGTGGCGAGATCATCGGCTGAAATTGCCAAGGCGTGCTGGCTTCCGAGTGATAACGCGATGATCAGCGCAGTGACAAGGTTTCGCATCAAAGACCCTAATTTGACTATACTGACTCGATTATATAGGAAGCGATATGCGAACACTCGATTGCACGGACTTGAAATGCCCACTGCCGTTACTGCGCCTTAAAGTGGCGATTAATGAGGGTGATGAGGATCCATTCATTCGCCTCATCACCACGGATGCCATTTCGTTGCGAGATATCCCCGCCTTTTGCAACCGGGCAGGCCACCAACTGGTTTCAGTGACCGAAGGCCCACCTCATGCATTCGACATTGAAGTCACCAAATCCTAACTTTGGGTTTTCAACGTCTCTAGTACTGCTTCTGCATGCCCTGGCACCGAGACTTTACGCCATTCAGCGGTCAACACACCATCGGGGTTAATGAGGAAAGTTGATCGTTCAACGCCTCGAACCTGCTTGCCATACATGTTTTTCAGTTTCATCACGTCAAACAGGGTACAGAGATTTTCGTCAGGATCGGAGATGAGTTCAAAAGGCATGTCATGCTTCGCTTTGAAGTTTTCATGGCTTTTCACGGAGTCTCTAGAAACACCGAAGATTTGGCAGTTTAAGGCCTGGAATTCGTCGAACAGACGCGTAAAGTCCTGACTTTCTGTGGTGCACCCTGGGGTGCTGTCTTTGGGATAGAAATACAGCACCGAAAATTGACCCTTCAACGTTTCGGATGAAACTGTGGTACCAGATGTTGCTGTTAGGGCATCAAACGAGGGAATAGGGGCGTTGAGTGCTGTGCTCATGGGATCTCCAAATTGGTCAGTTATTGGTTGAGTGGCGATTTTTTTCTGGTTTGCAACCTTGCCGGAAGAATCCGTGGGTCTGTACCATAGAGGGCTTATTTACAGTGAAGGCTAAACTGACATGATCCGAGGCAGCATCGTTGCGCTAGTGACCCCATTCAATGCATCTGGAGCGGTAGACTACGACGCGCTAAAACGATTGGTTGAATTTCATGTGTCAGCAGGGACTCATGGGATCGTCGCCGTTGGCACGACGGGTGAATCAGCGACCTTAACCCATACTGAAGATCATGAAGTCATCCGAGCGACAGTGGACTATAGCGCTGGCCGTATTCCTGTGATTGCAGGAGCTGGATCGAACTCGACAGCAGAAGCCTGTCAGTTAACGGAAGCGGCGACTCAGGCTGGAGCAGATGCGATTCTGTCGGTTGCACCTTATTACAACAAACCTCCCCAGACTGGCCTGCTTGCGCATTTCCGTGCGGTCGCTGAGAGTACGGATTTACCAGTGATTTTGTATAACGTTCCTGGGCGGACCGTGACCGACATCGCCGATGACACCACGCTTGAACTCGCTGAGGTATCCAACATCGTTGGAATTAAAGATGCGACGGGGAATTTGGAGCGCGCACAATACCTATTAAAGCAGAGGCCAAAGGGGTTCGCGGTCTACTCAGGTGATGATCCGACCGCGATGGAATTGTGTCTGTTAGGGGGTGATGGTGATATTTCTGTCACCGCGAATGTCGCTCCGCAATTGATGGCGCAAATGATCGAGTACGCCATGGCCGGCAAACGAGCTGAGGCTCAGGCTCTGAACGAGAAATTACTTGGTCTTCATTCGACATTATTTATGGAGCCAAACCCGATCCCGAGCAAGTGGGCCCTGTCTGAAATGGGACTAATGCGAGCAGACTGCCGCTTGCCGCTCGTGCCTCTGACCGATGAAGGACAACATGCTGTTCGCCAAGCCTGTGAACAAGCAGGAATCAGCCTGTGAAGCGAATCATCATCCTTGCGTCCTTACTCACTTTGGTCGGTTGTTCGGGATCGAACCAGCAGGCTGCGATTCGTGATCGTCAACTGGATTACCAAGCCGCCTATGTCGAACCCAAACTCAAAGTTCCTGAGGGATTATCAGATGATCGTGTCAACGAGTCATTGCGAATCCCTGGCGTGGACGAACCAACTGCTGGCTTGTATGGAGGATCGTTTGAAGCGCCAAGGGCAGAGGCAGCACTTCGGACACTGACGCTGCCAACCATCAGACGCTATCAACTGGGTGACTTCCATTGGTTATCCATTCCGGAAGCACCGTCCGCTGTCTGGCCTGAACTTGAACGATTTGTCGCCGACAATAAGCTTCTCGTGGTAAAGGCATCACAAAGTGCTGGCATCCAGAGTGTTGAGTCAAGTGTGTTTCAGGGTGTCAATACCCATTCTGGGAGCCGGATTATTCGCCACTTCGCTCCTGAAGTTGGGCCTGTATCGTTAAAATTTTCGCTTGAGCCTGGCCTACGTGTCGGTACGAGTGAAGTGCGTCTTGAGGCAGCCACTGGGCGCTTTGATGAGGTGTTAGCTGGCCGTATTTTGGATGAGTTCAAATATCATCTTGAGCGCAGAGAGGATGAGGGAAAGGCAGTATCACGCGCGTTGTCACTATTGGAAGTTGGCAATCGAATGACATCGCGTCGCGTCGACGGGATGGATGAACTGATCATCGCCGCTGAAATTCCTCGCGTATTTGGCGTGACGGTCGATGCTGTTCGCGATTTAGGTGCGGCAATCGATGGAGGTGATCTGGAGAAAGGCCTCTTGAATATCCGTTATGTTCGTAAGGCGACAGAACGGCGATTAGCCACCATGAGTGCTCTCAATCGTGCGATTGCGACAACCATCGAAGATCCAGTCGGATCCTATCAAGTTCAAATGCAGCGCTCAGACGAGGGGCTGGTGGTGAAAGTGGTTCCCACCGGAGCCGCGGCATCGATTGGTGGTGCCAACGAGTTGATCCGCGAATTCAGAGAGCGTTTGTACTAGTGCGATTTGCGTCACTCGGCAGTGGAAGTCGAGGCAATGGTTCTGTGGTGGCCTCGGATTCAACCACGGTATTGGTGGATTGCGGTTTTAGCTATAAAGAAGCGATTGCCCGCTTGAAACGCCTGAAAGTTGATCCTGACTCGCTGTCTGGAATTTTAGTGACCCACGAGCACAGTGATCACGCCAGTGGAATCGAAGGCTTGGCGAATCGGCACAATATTCCCGTGTATGCATCGCGTGGGACTTGGATTGAGATTGGTCACGATCTCTGCAAACACTCGCATGTGATCAATGGGTTATTTTCAATTGGTGATATTGAAGTACGACCCGTGCCGGTTCCTCACGACGCCCGAGAACCACTGCAGTTTGTCTTTACATACAAAGGGCGACGCCTCGGAATTTTAAGCGACTTAGGCAGTATCTCAGGACGGGTCCTGCAAGGGTTTCAAGAGTTAGACGCGCTGTCTGTAGAATTTAATCATGATCGAGAGCTTCTGCAGAGTGGGCCGTATCCTGGCTTTTTGAAATCTCGTGTGGGCGGTGACTTCGGGCATTTAAACAATGATCAGGCCGCCTCGTTAGTGGCGGAAATTGTCACTGATCGATTGAAGACTGTGGTCGCCTGTCATATCAGTGAAACAAATAATGAGGTTGCTCGGGTCGAACAAGCGCTCGAAAGGGCTCTTGAAGGGCGTAACATTGACCGATTGGTTGCATCGCAGTCGGATGGATTTAACTGGATAAGCGTGGGGATATGATGGACGCATTGGAATTGTTGTATCAGGGAAAAGCCAAATCGGCTTATATCACCGAAGACCCTGAATTATTGATCTTGAAATTTCGTGATGACACATCAGCCTTTGATGGAGAGATCATTGAGCAACTGAGTGAGAAGGGTGCGATTAACAATCAATTCAACGCGTTCATCATGCAGAAATTGGCCGATGCTGGTATCCCGACGCATTTCGTCGAGCGATTGAATGCGACCGATTCTTTGGTCAAGCGATTGGACATGATTCCTGTTGAGTGTGTGGTTCGGAATCGAGCCGCAGGATCTTTAGTACGACGGTTGGGTGTTGAAGAGGGCCTCGCGTTTGATCCCCCCTTGTTTGAGCTTTTCCTCAAAAACGATGCGCTGCACGATCCCATGATTACTGAGCATCACGTCGAAGCCTTTGCGTGGGCCAGTCGTGATGAGATGGCCCGGATGCATCAATTAACCCTCGAGACAAATCGCGTATTGAAGCAATTATTCGATGATGCCGGGCTTCAACTCGTGGATTTCAAATTGGAATTCGGGCGCTCGAATGGC
>QXYM01000021.1:0-2283 GCA_009886945.1 Litorivicinus sp. | reverse complement strand
GAGATTGTTCTTGGTGATGAATTCAGTCCGGACGGTTGTCGATTGTGGGACAAGGTCACCGGCGAAAAAAAGGATAAAGATCGTTTTCGGCAGAAATTGGGCGGAGTTCTAGACGCCTATCGTGAGGTTGCTGAGCGACTGGGCATCGTGTTTGATTCTTGACCCCGAGTGGCTGATGTTATTGGCCACCGTCGGTTTTATTGCTGGATTTGTCGACACCTTGGCCGGTGGTGGTGGCTTGATCACTATTCCGGCATTTCTGTTCGCAGGGTTATCTCCAGGACAAGCACTCGCGACCAATAAATGCCAAGCTTTCGCCGGAACTCTCACGGCGTCTTTAAAATTAATGGCATCGGGGCACTTAAAAGTGCGAAGTCTTTGGCCCTATGCGACTTTGGCGTTTGGAATGGCGTTGCTGGGTGCTTGGACGCTACGGGAAGTCTCCGAAGCGGATTGGTTAGAACGTGCGGTCCCGTTGCTGTTGCTGCTTGCAGCTGGATATTTTGGCTTTGTTCGCCTCCCTCAAGCCTCCTTAAAGGCAATTCCAGTGTTCGGAATCCTTGCGGTTGCTGGGATCGCGACCATCGGTTTTTACGATGGGTTTTTTGGACCCGGAACCGGCTCGTTGTTTGCGCTGTTAATGATTTCCGGGTTGGGGCTGTCGCTCCGTGATGCCACCATTCATGCCAAGTTATTCAACGCGATGACGAATTTCGCCGCTTTTCTATTGTTCGTGACGAGTGATTTGGTGAATTGGAGTGCGGTCGCCGTGATGATCCCGGCCCAAATCCTGGGCGCACTTGTTGGCACGCGAGCGATGCTTGGTCGCGGTATCGTGTTGATTCGCCCATTGGTGGTACTCATGTGCACTCTCATGGCGATCAAACTTGCATCCGAGGCATGGTTGCCCTGACAATAGAGGGCTCCCGGATAACCGGGTATCAATGGTGACTCTTGTCGGTCCCCTCGCAATTGGATATTTGTGAACCCCGTCAGGCCCGGAAGGGAGCAGCGGCAGCGGATATTTGGTGTGCCGGGGTGTGGCTGGCAGGAGTCGCTTCCAATTTAAAGAGGCATGCATGAATCAGCAGGTCTTAGCCAGAAAATGGCGGCCGACCACCTTTGATCAATTAATCGGTCAAGAGCACGTCCGCAAGGCGCTGACGCACGCATTGAACACCGGTCGGTTGCATCATGCGTATTTGTTTACCGGGACCCGTGGCGTCGGAAAGACCACCATTGCTCGAATTCTGGCGCGGTGTCTGAATTGCGAAACCGGTGTCTCTGCAACACCCTGTGGCGAATGCCGGAATTGCCAAGCCATTTCGGATAATCGTTTTGTTGATCTTCTTGAAGTGGATGCTGCTAGCCGAACGAAGGTTGATGACACCCGTGAACTGCTCGAGAACGTCAGTTACGCACCCAGCCAAGGGCGATACAAAGTCTATTTGATCGATGAAGTGCACATGCTCACGACGCATTCGTTTAATGCGTTATTGAAAACTCTGGAAGAACCTCCCGAGCATGTGGTTTTCTTACTGGCCACCACGGACCCGCAAAAGCTGTTGCCAACTGTGTTGTCGCGATGCTTGCAGTTCCATTTACGGGATTTGGGTCCTGATTTAATTGAATCTCATCTCGAGCATGTGCTTTCCGAAGAACAGGTAACCTTCGAGAAAGATGCCCTGTGGCACCTAGCGAAAGCCGGTCGTGGGTCTGTCCGGGACGCAATGACGTTACTCGATCAGGCAATCGCGCATGGTGAGGGCACGGTCTCAGCAGATAACGTGATTGAAATGCTGGGGACTCAAGGTGTTTCTGAAATACCGCAATTGTTATCTGATATTGCAGCAGGTCAGGCCACCGACGCATTATCAAGAATCAGTGACTTGGCGCGCGAGACACCGGATTGGATGGCCTTGATCAGTGGAATGCAATCGCTGTTGCATCACGTGGCCATTGCACAAGTCACGGACCAAGGGATCAATCATCTCTCACCCGGTGAGCAAAAAGCCGTAAGAGAGTTGGCGGCAGTGATGTCGCCTGAATTTTTACAATTGGCCTATCAATTTGCACTGACCGGCTATCGTGATTTACCCATGGCTTCGGATGCGAGATCCGCTTTTGAAATGCTTGTGCTACGCATGATTGCATTTCGTCCAGCAAGGGCAGGAGAGGTGATCAGTGGATCATCCGCAGCACAACCGACCCCAGACGCTGAGCCGATCATTGAGCCTGAGCCTGACCAACCGACGAGTTCGACCACTCCCATCGAGTCGATCG
>QXYM01000020.1 GCA_009886945.1 Litorivicinus sp. | reverse complement strand
GCCAAACCAAACCCCCCTTCTCCGCCTATCAGAACACCATCTCGCTTGAAGACCAGCCGTCATATCCTGGTCATCTGGAACTTGAGCAACGCATCACCTCAATGATTCGATGGAATGCCCTTGCAATGGTTGTTCGAGCCAATCAAGCCTATGGAGAACTCGGCGGCCACATCGCCTCTTATGCCTCTTGTGCCGAAATCTTTGAAGTCGGATTCAATCACTTTTTTCGAGCACGTACCGACAGCTTTGATGGGGATTTGGTGTATTTTCAACCTCACTCAGCGCCTGGCGTCTATGCACGCGCCTATTTGGAAGATCGTTTGTCAGAACGCGACCTTGCCAACTATCGGCAAGAGGTTCCAGGGCAAGGATTATGCTCATACCCCCACCCCTGGTTGATGAAAGATTTTTGGCAGGTGCCAACCGGCTCAATGGGGATCGGGCCAATCTCTGCAATCTATCAAGCGCGTTTCATGCGCTATCTTGAACATCGACAGTTGAGAGAGACAGGCGAGCGACATGTGTGGGGTGTCTTTGGTGATGGTGAGATGGATGAACCTGAGTCCTTGGCCGCGTTAACGCTTGCAGCTCGTGAAAACCTCGACAACCTCACATTTATTGTTAACTGCAATCTACAACGCCTGGATGGACCAGTTCGAGGTAACGGGCAGATTATTCAAGAACTTGAATCTCTGTTTATCGGTGCCGGCTGGAACGTCATCAAAGTGCTCTGGGGGTCCGAATGGGACACTCTATTTGCACTCGATCATGAGCATGTGCTGCTTCAACGATTTTCGGAAACGCCCGATGGCGAATACCAAAACTTGGGCTCCAAGGACGGCGACTATAATCGACATAAGTTCTTCGAGAAGGACCCGAAAACGGCCGCATTGGTCAAACACATGACTGACGCTGAAATCAATGCTTTAAAACGAGGTGGACACGACTTCAAAAAACTCTACGCAGCCTTCGCACACGCCAAACATCACCGTGGTCAACCCACCGTGATTTTGGCGAAAACCAAAAAAGGTTATGGAATGGGCGGTGCTGGTGAGTCAAAAATGACAGCACATCAGGCGAAGAAGCTCGATATTGCGAGTCTTCTGGCGTTTCGGGATCGATTCAGCTTACCGCTCTCTGATGCGCAAGTGGAACGATTGGAGTTCGTAAAACCAGCACCTGACTCACCCGAACTTCGCTATCTCAAAGCTCGCAGAGCAGATCTTGGCGGTTATCTACCGCGACGATTCAGTTCAACTTCGAATACACTTCCCAAGCGTCCACAGAAAGAAATCTACGCCAAGTCTGCACTTCAAGCCGACGGTAAAGTCATGTCCACCACCATGGCGCTGGTTCGCATTCTTGGGGGTTTATTCAGAGATCGTGAATTCGGAAAACACCTGGTTCCCATTGTTGCTGATGAAGCACGGACATTCGGCATGCAGACCTTATTTCACCAGATCGGCATCTACTCACCGCACGGCCAAACCTACGAGCCAGAAGACGCAGGCTCTTTAGTCTCTTATACAGAGGCACTCGATGGACAACTCTTGGAAGAAGGCATTTCGGAAGCTGGCGCCATCAGTTCCTGGACGGCCGCTGCAACGTCGTATTCAGTCCACAACATTGAGCTCCTCCCCATCTATATCTACTACTCGATGTTTGGTTTCCAGCGAATCGGAGATCTGATCTGGGCGGCTGCTGACCAGCGATCCCGAGGGTTTCTATTCGGTGCTACTGCCGGACGAACCACTCTGTCAGGAGAAGGTTTACAACATCAAGATGGATCGAGCCACCTCATTGCTGGAACCGTCCCCAACTGTCGTGCCTATGATCCCTGTTTCGCCTACGAGCTCGCGATCATCATCGACTATGGGATCCAACGAATGGTTGACGAGAAAGTCGACGAGTTTTTCTACATCACAGTGATGAACGAAAACTACGCACACCCATCGCTGCCGGCCGAGAAACACGACGACATCATTCGCGGGCTCTACCCTCTGAAAACCCTCGGTCATCAGTCAGCGCCAGTGATTCGATTACTCGGCTCTGGAACGATTCTCCAACAAGTGATTGAGGCCGCCGATCTCCTCACGACGAATTTCAATGTGTGCTGTCATCTCTTCTCTGTGACTTCATATAGTGAACTCGCCCGCGATGCGCAGTCGTGCGAACGCGACAAACGACTTTTTGCAACAGACTCGACTCCTCATGTCACTCACCATTTAGCTGGCACCGATCCAGTCATCTGCGCCACCGATTATGTCCGCGCAGTACCGGCACAAATCGCACCTTATATTCATGCCCCATTCTATATTCTTGGTACGGATGGCTTTGGTCGCTCTGCCCATCGGGCCGCACTGCGAGAGTTTTTTGAAGTGGATGCAAAACATATCGCTTTTAGTGCAATCAGCGCGTTAATTGATTCTGGCGCTCTGAGCGAATCGAATCGCGCTGAGGCCTATGATCGATTCGGCCTTCAAGTCGCTAATCATCGACAGGCACCTTGGACATGCTAAGCCAGCAACCCAAGGCAAAACATCTCGTGTCTTCAGTGGAATTTTGATTGACTTAAATTCACGGAATTGATTCACTGAATTCTGAATTCAGAATTCAGTGAGCCCGAAGTGCAGATTCAAAGAACCGATTTAATCGACCAGGTATACACCGCACTGCGATCACGAATCCTCCAGGGCTTATTGAGTCCCGAGAAACCCTTGCGACAAGAGGAGCTTGCTGAGCAACTCGGGGTCAGTCGTCAACCGATTAGTCACGCTTTGCTGCTCCTTGAGCGAGAAGGCTTGGTCTCCGATTATGGTCGGAAAGGCAAAATGGTCGCCCCAGTGGATGCGCGACAACTGCGAAATCTGTATCAAGTTCGAGGTGCACTCGATGGGCTGGCTGCGTATCTCTGCGCAGAACAGAGCTCAGAGCGACGAGAAGATCTCTTCGCCAGCCTCATTGAACAAGGTGAAATAGCCGTTCAATCAGGCTCAGTCAAAGCGTTAGCAGACGCTGATATTGCCTTCCATCGAACATTATATGAGCAGTCGGGAAACCCTGAAATCTTGCGCATCGCCAACCAATCATGGACGCACATGGAACGGTCGATGCACCAAGTATTGGCAGTCCACACGATTCGACCGGGGATCTGGAATGAGCATCGTGCGATCAGCAAAGCCATCATTGAACAAAACCCAACACTGGCTCGAGATCTGGCATCCGAGCACGCCGTTTCTGCCGGTCAAATGACCTACGAGCGCTTGACCGCTTCCCACCAACAATAACAACCGAAGGAGTCACCAATGAAACTGACCCAAGAACAACTCGAACAATTTGATCGCGAGGGCTACCTCTTTTTACCGAATTTATTTTCGACAGAAGAGGCTGCGTTTTTGAAGGGCGAAGCAGAAGCAATCTATCAACAAGATCGCCAAGAAGTCTGGCGCGAAAAAAGTGGTGTGGCTCGAACCGCGTTCGCCGCGCATCAATACAACGAGGGGTTTCGTCGACTCGGATCTCACCCACGACTGATTGAACCGGTTGAACAACTCCTCGATGGCCAAGTCTACATGCATCAATATAAAGTGAATGCGAAGGCGCCCTTCGACGGTGCGGTTTGGCAGTGGCATCAGGACTACGGCACCTGGAAACGGGATGATGAAATGCCAGAACCTCGGGCCATGAATATCAGTGTTTTTCTTGACGACGTGACCGCCGCGAATGGGCCTTTATTGTTCATTCCAGGAAGCCACAAACATGGCGTGGTGAAAGCCGGCCACGACCTGGAGACCACCAGTTACCCGCTTTGGACACTGGATCGTGAAACCGTGACTGAACTTGCTGACCAAGGTGGCTGTGTTGCGCCAACCGGTGTTGCTGGTAGCGTGCTGTTATTCTCGTCTCTATTGGTGCACGCAAGTCCGCCAAACATTTCACCCTTGGGGCGTACCATCGTGTATCTCTCGTTGTGCGAGGTCAGCAATCACATTCGCGCGTTTAATCGTGAAGAATGGATCGCTCATCGCGACTTCACTCCCATCCAAGCGCTTGAGGACGATTGCCTTCAAGAGTTACTGTCACAACCGGCTTAAGGACATTTCATGTATCTCTACGACGAACTCGTCAAACGCGCTGATCGCCCAGTCCAAGTTGGACTGATTGGAGCTGGAAAATTCGGCTCCATGTTTTTAAGCCAAGTTCCAACGACCCTCGGTCTTGAAGTCAAAGCCATTGCCGATCTTGACCCTGATCGCGCCAGACAATCCTGTCGCACGGTTGGTTGGTCAGATGCACAACTGAAGGCAACTGAGTTCTTCGACAGTACACAAACCATGATTGATGCCGGCGGCATCGATGTTTTGGTCGAAGCCACCGGAAATCCGATCGCTGGCATCGCGCACGCGAAGATGGCCATTGCAGCAAAGATTCATATCGTGATGGTCAATGTCGAGGCTGATGTGTTGGCCGGTGGCATCCTTGCAAAAGAAGCGCGTGAGGCAGGAATTGTCTATTCAATGGCCTATGGCGACCAACCGGCACTCACCATTGAATTGGTGGAGTGGGCGCGTGCCAGCGGATTCCATGTCGTGGCTGCCGGCAAAGGCACCAAATACTTGCCGGAATATCATTACTCGACACCCGATACCATCTGGGATCACTATGGCCTCACGCCAGAACAAGCTGCCCAAGCGGGCATGAATAGCCAGATGTTCAATAGCTTTCTCGACGGCACCAAGTCGGCTCTCGAGATGGCCGCGATATCAAATGGCACAGGACTCAAAGCGCCAGACGACGGATTGGCGTTTCCGCCAGCCGGAATGGATGATCTCGCGCACATCCTCCGTCCCCGTTCTGTCGGTGGGCAACTCGAGGATAGTGGAATGGTTGAGGTTGTCACCTCCGTTGAACGCGATGGTCGCCCCGTCTACAAGGATCTTCGATGGGGCGTGTACGTGGTGATCGAAGCCCCGAACGATTATGCATCCGCATGCTTCAAACAATACGGCATGAACACCGACTCGACCGGTCGCTATTCAGCCATGTATAAGCCCTTTCACTTGATCGGACTCGAGCTCAATATGTCGATCTTGTCTGCCGCTTTGTTAAACCAGCCCACGGGTTCGACCTTAGACTTCCACAGTGATGTGGTGGCAACCGCGAAGCGCGACTTGAATGCCGGAGAAATGCTCGATGGTGAAGGCGGCTTTACTGTTTATGGAAAATTGATGCCCGCTAGCAAATCGTTGGCCGTTGGCGGTTTACCCATTGGGCTTGCACATCGAGTCAAGTTGAACAACAAGATCAAGCGTGACCAGCCGATTACTTGGGCCGATGTCGAGATTGACCGAGGGACCGAGGCGGTCATCACACGCCAAGCGATGGAGGCTTTGTACCGCTAGTTCGGGATCCAAAGGCTCAACAGTGGTGCATGCTGTTGGGCTCCATACACATCGGTTTCGCCAAACGCACCCGAGGATCGTGCGCGCTTAATGGTGATCTTGATGGCGAGTGCGGGTTCGAACTCAACGACCGACAGGACATCGGCCAACTCAATCGCATAGAGTTCCGCGAAGGATTCTGCTGACAATTGTTTGGATGCAACCACCTGTTGATAATCGTCTTGATTGGCAAATAAGACGTCAAAGGTCAGCTCAAACGGACCCGCATTTTTTGATCGAATGACAGTCGCGAGATCCGATAACATCATGACCTAATCCCCAATTGCTGCATCCTGCGTGGAAATGGAGTCAGGGGGTCATCCACCGTCAGCAAGTGATAGACACTGAACTCATAAACTAATCCATGCGAACTATCCGAGGGCGAATAGGGAAACGCGAGATTTCCAGCCGTTGATTGCCGACCGGGATAGCCGATATGCAACAGGGTCGATCGAGCAAACGAGCAAACCGTATCAGCCAACGCCTGAGTCTTTGCGACCACTTCGATGACCAGCCCAATCTCATGCGGCTGTGCCTGTCGCATCGGCTCTAACTCTCCCATCACACCATCACGGCCATAACAGCGAAACAAGAGTTTCACCTCGGCGGTTTCTATCTCCCCAAAATTCTGAAACACCTGATCCTTGACGGATTCCAAGACTGTATCCAACTGTGCAATCAAATCCGGCGATCGAATCCCTGCCAATGAGATCGTTCGGTAACCAACAGGCTTCGCACCTTCTAATTTGATGGTGTATTGATCGCTTTTCACGAATTGCGTGCCAGTGACCCGGACTCGTCGATCATCCATCTGCTCAAATTGACATCCTGTCAAATCAAGCACACCACCAGGTCCGGGCAATAACCGAGGATCAGACTTTTCATACAGAGTGTGGGCGGTCACTGAAGTCACCGTGCATCGACGGTCAGGATTTAAAGCCTCGAGAACAAATCCGCTGGCGTCTAGGGTTCCCAACATACAATCTGACCCACTCCCTGGAATCGCTGCAATCGCTGCGCATTCCAAGATCTTTCCCATATGCAGCGCCAAGGCCTCAGAAAAGCCCTGCATCACAGGGACTGCGGCAAACACAGCTGGATCATAACAACGGCCGGCAACAACGATTTGTGCGCCTTCTTTGAGGGCTGCGATCACAGGCTCGACGCCCATTTGCGCGACGATATGTGTTGATTCGGAAATGTCCGCGACTGTCAGTGACGGAACTGGACCCAAGGGGCTAATCCGATGCTGATGCAACGCAGTGATCAGATCGTTTGCCATTTGATCAGACTCAATATGTGCCACCCTCGCCGTCTGATTGAGCTCGACCAACACGTCATTCACAATCTCAAGACACCAAGAGAGATGTGGAGCTGCACCGGCTCCACCAGCGGTTCCAATTAACACAGGAATCTCGGCGTCAAGTCCGGCTTCAATGATTAAAGCCAAATCACGCTTCACCGCTTCTCGATTGGTGAAAGACTGTCCAGAACCGAGGTAATAGGGGCCGGGGTCAGTTGAGCCAGCATCGACTGCGATGGCGTTAGGAAGCCGAGCCATTCCCGCTCGAAACGACGATTCAGGAAATCCGTAGCCCAAAATGGCGGTCGGCGAGAGGATCGAAATATGCTGTTTCAAGGTCAGGCCTCATCTGCTGTTTCGCCTGACCATGGTGCAAGCATTAGTCATTCAGTTTACAGGTAGATATCCCGATCATGGAATAAAGACCACAACGCTCAAAAAGGCCTGTGGCGAGCGGGACTAAACCGATCAAACCCCAAGATCCAATCGCACCAACCATGACCAGACCCAACAGAAACGATCCGCCGAGAATCCGCGCCCATTTATCAACACCACCCACATTTGCTTTCATGCATTCACTCCTTCAGAAAAGTCCATCAGATCATAGTATTCATCACAAATCCTTGAGAAAGATCAATCCCGGCTTACGCATTGTTCGAACGCATCCGCCATGCCTTCGATGATTTGTGGATACAACGCCACGCCGCGAACTCCTGAAGCCCCCAGTGGATCAAAGATTCCAATGTCAACATCTAAACCTTCAATTAAGGACTCAAGAATTGCGGATGAAAACTGGGGCTCACGAAATGCACAGCGGACATTGTGTTGTTGGATATAGACTCTGA
>QXYM01000002.1 GCA_009886945.1 Litorivicinus sp. | reverse complement strand
AACGGTATTGGCAACAGCATCTGGCAAATCTGAAAAGAGTTCAGCCATCGCCTCTGGTGGTTTCAGCCATTGCTCCGGCGTGTGACGGTGTACTCTGCGTTGATCATCTAAGGTCACGCTGTCATGGATACAAACCCGTGTCTCATGTGCCTCAAAATCATCCGCCGCTTTGAAACAGGCCACATTCGTGGCGACTAACGGAATCTGGCGACGATCTGCGGCCTCGACACCGTACTGCATCAATACGGTCTCACCTGGCAGTCCGACGCGTGTCAGCTCAAAGTAAAGCCGATCACCGAAGAGCTGGTGGTATTTATCCAGCACCGCATCGGCTTTATCGGTTTGTCCAGCCGCCACTAAACGACCGATTTCACCCTCAGTCGCCCCCGTTAAACAAATCAAGCCAGTGGCGTGCTCAGTGACCCAAGTCCAATCCAGTAATGCATAGTCACCGTCTTGTCCTTTCAGCCAGCCCAGTGACAAGAGTTCAAGCAGGTTGTGATATCCCGTTTGATTCATGGCGATCAAAGTCAGTCGCCCGAAGCCTTCATCCCCCTGCACCCAACAATCTGCACCAATGATCGGCTGAATACCCTGTGCGACACAGGCCCGATAAAATTTCACCAAGGCAAAGAGATTGGATTCATCCGTCAACGCCACCGCCGGCATCCCAAATTCGGCGACTCGACTCACCAGTTCTTTGACCCGAAAGAGGCCGTCGACCATGGAATACTCGGAATGCGTCCTGAGGTGGACAAACTGCGTCATGCGTTCTCCAAAATGCGTTTGACAGGTCCAAACGAGCGTCGGTGGATCGGACTCACGCCCAAGGTTTCAAGGGCTTGGATGTGCGCTTTGGTCGGATATCCCGCATGACCTTCAAATCCATAGCCAGGATACATTTCCGCCAATGCCACCATTTCCTCATCTCGTGCCACTTTAGCAAGAATTGAAGCAGCTGAGATCGCAGCGATCAGACCATCGCCACCCACGACTGCTAACGCACGTCCCTTTAAGCCATCAGGCACTCGATTTCCATCAATGCGTATGGGCGCATCCACTGCTCCCAACCCCTCGACAGCGCGCTCCATAGCAAGCATGGTGGCATGAAGAATATTCAGGCGATCAATCTCGTCCACCTCTGCACGCCCAAAACTGATCTTGACCGCTTTGTCGCGAATCAAAGGAACCAGCGTTTCGCGTTTTTTCGCTGATAATTTCTTCGAATCATCCAGTGCGACGATCCCGTGATCCTCTGGCCAGAGGATCGCACAGGTCACGACAGGTCCCGCCAAGGGCCCGCGGCCAACTTCATCAACGCCAATCGTGAGACTCACAATAACTCATCCAGAATCGCGTCTGATGCCCGATCAGTCACATCTCCTGTCAAGGTCTCGTGAATTGACTGTGCTTGGGCTAAAAACAGATCCGAAACACCCTCTTTAAGTTGGGGTTGAATCGCGTTCACAATCGCTTGTGTTGTGGCTTGATCCTGGATGAGCTCAGGGATCAGCGCTTGATTTGCCAAATAATTCGGTAGCGTCACGAATTCCGTCTCGAGCTTTCCTTTGACCAATCGGTAGGTCCAGGGATTCATCCGATATGCAGCGACCGTGGGTCGACCCGTCAGGACAGACTCTAATGCAGCCGTACCCGAGGCCAACAAGACCGCCGTTGATGCAGCCATCACCTGCCGTGATTGGCCAGACACCACCCGACAGGGTCGTCCAGCAACCTTGGATTGAATCTCTGCATACAGCGCATCGCTGGCTGCTGGAATCACACCAACCAAATCCGGATCCTCATCCAGTAAACGATCAAAGACCTGAAGAAACAATGGAAGCAATCGCTTCACTTCGGCACTCCGACTGCCTGGAAGAATTCCAAGAATCGGTCCACTCATTGGCAAATCCAGTGCACGGCGAGCATCTTCAGGATCGGGATTGAACGCAATGTCTGCGGCTAATGGATGACCAATAAAATCGCAGCGCAAACCGGTAGACGCATAGAGCTCGGGCTCAAAGGGAAAGACGCACAACAATCGGTCTAGTTGTTTCGCAATGGTTGGAATCCGATGACGACGCCAAGCCCACACCGATGGACTGACGACATGAATCGCCGGAATTCCCAAAGACTTTGCATAGGCGCAGAGTGGTAAGTTGAAATCTGGTGCGTCACAGGTGATTAAAGCCGAAGGCCTTGAAGCTTTCAGGTAATGCTTCATTTGTCGGCGAATCGAAAGTAGCTCCGGAATGCGTGGCAAGACTTCCATGATGCCCATGACCGACAGTCGGTCCATTGGAAAGAGTGGGTAAGTGCCGGCTGTTACCATCTGGGGTCCAGCGATCCCACTGAAGGTCACAGACGCAGACTCTGAAACGCGAGAAAGAATGGGAGCGAGAATCTGGTCGCCGGAGACTTCTCCAGCAGCCACACAGATTTGCATCAGCGAACGATGCCTCGTTGCGATGACTTGAGACTGTCAAGAAAGGTATCCACTTCAGGACATCCAACATGATTTTGTCCGAGTTCTGCGATCGCCTGATCCAGTGTCAAACCCCGACGATAAACGGTCTTATAGGCTTCTCTCAAACGGTTGATCGCATCACTGTCGACTCCTCGACGGCGCATCCCTTCAACGTTCATTCCGTGAGCTTCGGCACGATTCCCTGAACAGGTCACAAAGGCCGGAATATCCTGAAGGACCACGGTCCCTGCTGCCGTCATGGCAAACTGTCCGATCCGACAAAATTGGTGCACCAACGTACCGCCACCAAGAATGGCGCCATCACCGACATGGACGTGTCCAGCAACTGCCGTGTTATTGGCCATGATAATGTTGTCGCCGATCACACAGTCATGAGCCACGTGCACATAGCACATCAGTAAGTTATTCGAACCGATCTTGGTAATTCCCCGATCTTGAGCGGTTCCACGATGCAAGGTCGCACCTTCACGAATGACATTATTGTCACCGATGACAAGCTCCGTGCGTTCCCCTTTATATTTTTTGTCTTGGCAGTCTTCACCCACAGAGGCGAATTGAAAGATACGATTGCCCGCACCAATGGTGGTTGGACCTTTTAAAATGGCATGCGGGCCAACCACGGTACCAGCACCGATTGTGACCTCAGGTCCAATGATGGCAAATGGTCCAACCTCAACGTCATCAGCAAGTTCTGCTGTCGGATCAACCAGCGCCTGTGGATGGATTGTCGTCAAACTGTCCTGTCCGCGCACATAATGGTAGCTGTACACACGGTTTCGCCATCAACGCTTGCGCGACAGCCAAACTTCCAAACGCCCGCCCGAACCCGCAACACTTCCGCTTCAAGAATCAATTGATCCCCCGGCACCACCTGACGTTTAAACCGCACATCATCAGCACCGACAAACAGATAGATGGATCCTTCAGACGGCTTTTTGTCCATGGTTTTAAACCCGAGCACCCCGGCTGCTTGTGCCAGTGCTTCAATGATCAACACACCAGGCATCACGGGGTGATCCGGAAAGTGGCCATTAAAAAAGTCTTCATTACAGGTGACGTTTTTGATCGCCTTTACCCGTTTTTCGACTTCAAGTTCCACCACGCGGTCCACCAATAAAAATGGATAACGGTGTGGCAAGTATTCGCGGATTTCCTTGATATCCAGAAGCATTACGAGTCCTTACTCTGAGTATTCAGTTGCTTTTCAAGCATCTGTAGTCGACGCGCCATTGCGTCTAATTGCCGAAAACGAACCGCATTTTTGCGCCAATCTTCGGCTTTCATCACACCCCCAGCGCCACCTAAGTAAGCGCCTGGGGTCGTAATCGATTGGGTCACCAGCGCGTTGGCACCGATGTGTACTTTATCACAGACCGACAAATGTCCCGTAAACCCAGTCATTCCGCCGACGGTGACATCTTGACCAATGATCGTCCCACCCGCCAAGGCAACATAACCGGCCATCGCAGTCCGAGCCCCCAAGTGACAGCCATGCGCTATATGGACTTGATTATCGAGTTTGACCCCATCGTCGATCACCGTGTCATCTAATGCGCCGCGGTCGATGGTGCATCCAGCCCCAATCTCCACATCATCACCAATCAAAACACCACCAAGCTGTCGAATCTTTACCCAACCATTCGATGATTTCGCAAATCCAAAGCCGTCATAACCAATCACAGTGGCTGCACCAATCAAACAATCGAGTCCAATCCGTGTGTTGGGATAGACCGTGACGTTCGGGCCAATCACTGAGCCTGCACCCACGACAACATCAGCACCAATCACCACGCCTGGGCCGATCGACACATGATCGGCAATGACTGCGGTTGGATCGATGACTGCTGTCGAATGCACTCCTTGGGCAAATGGAATGCCTTTCTCGTCAAACAACACAGACAACTCAGCATAGGTCCGGTATGGATCATCTGAGATCAGACCACAAGCAATGTCGTCGCCTAGGGCTTTGGAGACAACGACAGCAGCAGCCTGGGTTGCATCGAGTTCATGGCGACGCGAATCATTGGAAAGAAAGCTCAAGCTCGATTCAGTGGCGCGAGCCAAAGACGCAAGCTCAGAGATCTCGATGCTGCCCTCTCCAACCAACTCAGTTGCCGTCAACCGAGCGAGCTCAGCTAACGTATAACGCATTAGAAGGTGGAACCGATCGAGAACTGAAAGCCCTCGGTTTCATCTGTCGATTTACTGTTGAGTGCCGATGCATAAGTGAAGGACAGTGGACCGATTGGGGTCATCCAGGCTAATGCCAAACCAGCGGAGTACCGTAAATCGCCGAGCTCTGCATTGTCTGCATAGACCTGGCCTGCGTCACCAAAGAGTGATAGTCGAGCCTGATCGGTCTCTTTCACACCAGGCATTGGGAACTGCAACGCGGCCGTACCTGTAATCAGTACGTTACCGCCGATTTGCTCACCGTTGTCATCCGTTGGACCCAGACTGTTGTAGGTGTAACCGCGCACTGTTCGGATACCACCGGCGAAGAAATTTTTCAAAAACGGAAGCCCTTGAGAGTCCCCGACACCGTCTCCGTAGCCGAGCCGTGTCTTAAATTTCAGACTCACGTCTTCTTGCTCGAGCACTGGAATATAGGTTTCTCCAAGATAACTCGCCGTATAATATTCCAGATCCGATCCTGGAATCGACAGGTCGAAGCTCAACCGATGACGTGTCCCATCCGTCGGCAAAAAGGCTTTGTTTAACGTATCAAAACTATAGGCGGCGCCGACTTTGTACTCCACGAAATCTGCAGTGGTTGCGCTACTACTGAGCCCTTCACTAGTGAAAAAGGTATCAATATAGCTCGCTCGTGAGCCGCTGGCTTTGGCATCAAGATTTGTGTTTTGCACAGCAAAGCTTGTACTGATCCGAGATTCGTTGCTCACCGGATACCCAAAGGTCAGGCCGAGACCTGTCTCATCGGTGGAGTAATCCGCAGTCCCTGTGTCATCAAAATCGGTCTGCGCGAAATACAGATCCACACCACGACTCACCCCATCGATGGTGTAATAGGGATCAGTGAACGAAAACCGCGCTTCTTTAGTGGAGCTTGAGCTTTGCAAACTGAATGACAAGGCATTACCAGATCCCAGGAAGTTTTTCTGACTCACCGCAGCGCCGAGTAACACACCCTCACCCTGACTGAAGCCGACACTGGCTGATAATGAACCTGAGGCCTGCTCTTTGACTTCGTAGACCACGTCGACTTGATCGGGCTGGTCTGGAACAGGACGGGTTGATGCTCGGACAAGACTGAAAAATCCAAGACGTTGTAGGTTAATTCGTCCTTTCTCGATGGCCGCGGCCGAACTCACGGACGCTTCCAACTGCGGAATCTCACGCCGTAACACAACATCCGAAGTGTCGGTGTTCCCACGGAATTCAACACGACGAACGTAGACCAACGGTCCGGGAGTCACAACCAAGGTGACATCAACGGTCTGAGTCTCATCATTAATTTCGGGAACCGCACGCACCTGCGCTCTGGCGTAACCGGCATCACCGAGCTTTTTGCTCATGGTATTGACTGCTTCGTTCACCAGGCGGCGACTGAAGATTTCGCCAGACTGCAGGGTCATTTCTTCAACAGCAGCCGATAGGTCAATCGGCTGGTCACCACCAACATTCACTGCACCAACTCGGAATTCCTGCCCTTCATTCACCGTGATGGTGATAAAGACATCTTCTAAATTCTCGGATAATTCCACTTGAGGCTCAGAAACCTCAACGTTTACATAACCCCGATTGAGATAATAGGACCGGATGGCTTCAACATCGGCACTCAGTTTTTCGGTTTCATAGTTGTCTGAACCAGAGAACCAGGTAAAGACGCCAGGTTCTGTTAAGGACATTTCATCCAACAGCGTATCGTCATCGAAGGCTTCATTACCCACAATGGCAATCCGTGAAATGGTGGCCACCGAACCTTCATAAATCGAGATTTTCAGACCAACACGGTTTCTGTCCTGCTCAATAATCTCTGAGCTCACGGTTGCATCGTAACGACCTCGACTGGTGTATTGACGCTGAATCGCTTGTTCCAACTGATCAAGCGTTGCACGCTTCAACACATCACCCTCGACAATCCCTGCACGACGCAGACTATCGAGTAGGTCATCAGTCTTGATCGCCTGGTTGCCTTCGATATCGATGCGAGAGACCGCGGGACGCTCGGTGACTTCGATAACCAGCACATCGCCGTCTGCACGCACTTCCACCTGGTCAAAAAAACCCGTTTCAAACAGCGCACGGGTCGCCATTGAAATATCAGCATCGGTGACTCGATCACCCGGTTGGATGGTCAAGGCATCGAACACAGAACCCGAGGATACCCGCTTGAGGCCATCAATCCGGATGTCAGATGCCTGGAAGGGCTCTGCAGCATGAACAGAAATCGCAAGAGCAAGCGCAAGAGCGCTCAGCGGTAGAGTACAACGCATGTGTGAACTTCCTGGTTCGACGGTTTTTCTATAACCGCATCAAATCATTATAAAAGGCAAAGAACATCAATCCCATCAACAACGCCATGCCAATACGGATCCCTTGCATCTGAACCTGCTCTGAGACTGGCTTACCTCGTAACCATTCCACTGCGAAAAATACCAGATGCCCGCCATCAAGCACAGGAATCGGCAGTAGATTCAGGACACCCAAGCTCACACTCAGGTAAGCAATAAAACTTAAATAGGCATACCAACCAGAGCTCGCCGAATCTCCAGCCACTCTAGCAATGGTCAGTGGGCCACTCAAGTTCTCCGGCGACAACGCACCGGTGATCATTTTGCCGATGGACTCAACGGTCAACCAACTCATCTCAACTGTCCGCTCGACACCCACCCAAAGCGCTTTGATCGGATTTTCCTGAACGGTCCGGATCAGCTCCGGAGGCAAGGGCTTCACCACTGGCGCGACGCCCAAAAATCCATAGGGTCCATCAGGGCCTTCGCGGGTCTCTGGAACCACAGTCAGCGTCTGCGTCAAATCGCCACGCTTCAGAGTTAACTCGGTAGACAAGCCATAGGCAACTTTGATGGCGGCAACAAACTCAGACCAATCCGCGACTGGGTTCCCATTGACTGCAGTGATCCGATCACCGGCAACGAGACCCGAGGCTTCACCCACCCCACCGGCGATCACTCGGGCCAACTCCGCCGGAATCGGCGGTGACCAGGGTCTTACCCCAAAGGCAACCAACGGGCTTTCGTCGGTGATCAAATCCCGAGGAACCGGCATCGTGACTTGATTGACAATGGTCGAATCGAGCGGCCGCAGGCCCACTTGAACCGTGGTCTGATCGCCGATCACATCCACCATTGCGATCGAGATGCGCTCCCAAGACTCCATGTCACGGCCATCAAACGACACGATTTCCGCTGGAAGACGCGTTTTGCTTGCAGTGACCGTGGGTAGCTCACCGACCACAGGAACAGGTGTCTGCACACCAATCATGCTGATCAAGGCATAAATCAGGGCCGCAAAGATGAGGTTAATGCCTGGACCGGCAGCAACTATTGCGAACCGTTGCCCGACCGGTTTTTGATCGAAGGCTTCGTCACGCTCGTCTTCTGAAATTGTTCGCTCTCGTCCATCCAACATTTTGACGTAGCCGCCAAGTGGGATCGCAGCGATGCAAAACTCGGTTCCAGCCTGATCTTTCCAGGTATACAGAGCACGCCCAAATCCCACAGAAAACCGGAGAACACGGACACCGCAGCGTTTCGCCACCCAATAGTGGCCAAACTCATGCACCGTCACTAATACCCCTAAGGCAATAATGGTGGCGAGAATCGTCGTTATCATGCGCGCTCCAAAATCCACTGATCAGCAATCTGACGGCTCATCGTATCAACTGAGAGCACATCCTCAATAGAGGATATAGGCTGTCGATCGATCTGATTCAAGCAATCGGACACAAGTTCAGTAATTTCAGTAAAACGAATTCTCTCTTTCAAAAACGCTTGCACAGCAATTTCATTGGCTGCATTCAAAATAATTGGGCGATCACCTCCGTCTGCACTGGCTTGTCGCGCCAAGGCCAACGCGGGAAATGCTTGGTGGTTAACCGCTTCAAAATGCAGATTTGCTAATTTGGTCAACGACAGCCGCTCAACATTCAGATCCAGACGCTCGGGAAAACCGAGTGCATGCGCGATCGGAATCCGCATATCAGGACTACCAAGCTGAGCGAGCATTGATCCATCAACAAATTCAACCAGCGAGTGAACTGTTGACTCCGGATGGATCACCACCTCAATCGCCTGCTCAGAGACCCCAAATAAATAGGTCGCCTCAATCAGCTCAAGACCCTTGTTCATCAAGGTGGCAGAATCCACGGAAATTTTCTGACCCATGGACCAATTGGGATGCGCAACCGCTTGGTCGGGGGTTGCTTGACTCATTGCCTCAGGGGTCCATTCTCGGAACGGTCCTCCAGAACAGGTCAAAACCAGTTGTTTCAATCCCGCAATCGGCTGCCCCACGACGTAGGATTCCGGCAAACATTGAAACATTGCGTTATGTTCGGAATCGATGGGTAACAGAACAGCTCCTTGTTTCTGGGCCTCGGCCATCATCAAGTCACCGCCCATCACCAAAGCTTCTTTATTGGCGAGACAAACACGCTTCCCTTTGCTGACCGCAGCATAGGTCGATACGAGTCCAGCACCTCCGACGATCGCCGCCATCACCACATCCACATCAGTGGCACTTGCCGCTTCAGTCAATGAGTGCTCACCGAAAGCCAAGGATCCATTGAAGTGTTTTGGCAGCTTTTCCATGAACTCATCAGCCTTCGACTGATCAGTCAAAATGACATGCTTCGGCGCAAATCGCTCGATGATTCCAATCAACTTATCGATCGAGCGATGCGCACTGACGACCTCCAGATGAAATCGCTCGGGATGTGCTGCGATCACCGATAGAGTCGACTCACCAATCGACCCTGTGGCGCCAAAAAGTGCGACCCCTTCGGTCATACCCAGGGCCATCCTGTCAGATAGACCGACAGCGCAAAAATCGGCGTTGCGGCGGTCAACGAATCAATGCGATCCATCACTCCACCGTGGCCTGGCAATAGCGAACTCGAGTCCTTCACGCCTTGTTCACGTTTAATTAGACTCTCGAACAAATCACCGAGCACCGAAAACAGCACCGTCATGGCAACAATGCCAATCAAGACCGACCAGGCGACGGGGGAAAACAAATGATCAGACGGCTCACCGATGGATGCGCCGACCATGCCGACACCAAGCGCGACCACCATCCCGCCAAACACACCAGCCCAACTTTTACCCGGACTCACGCTAGGTGCCAACTTGGTGGTACCAAACTGACGACCTACAAAATATGCGCCCACATCAGCTGCCCAGATAATGGTGACTAATAAGGCAATCAATAATAAATGCGCGTCGTGCCGTCGAAGGTACAGGAGCGCGACGTAGGCTGGAATCAGAACCAGTAATCCAAAACCGAGCTTCATCTGCTGTCCGCCCACCTGTTCTTTACTCTTCGGATACATCATGACCATCGCGGCCGCACCAATCCAAAAAATACACCCAATACCCAAGAGCATCGGCACATAAACGGGCGGCAATCGATAAGACCAAACCAGAATTCCGGCAAATAACGCCAACAGCATCCAAGTCAGTACTCGATTCACAAGACCTGACAAGCGAATCCACTCCCAAGCCCCAACCAATACAATGAGACCCACACTCATGGCAAACGCATCTTCCGGAAGCACAAAAAGAATCAGCAGTGCCACTGGCAGGAGCACCAACGCTGTGATGACGCGTGCTTTCAGCATTCGTGACCTTTGACCTGTTCGGAGGTTCGTCCAAAGCGACGCTCACGGTTGGCGTACTCCAACAAACAGGCATCGAGCGCCTCGCCATCAAAATCGGGCCATAAGACGTCGCTAAAGACGAGTTCGGCATACGCAGATTGCCAAAGCAAGAAATTGGAAATCCGATGCTCTCCACCGGTGCGAATCATCAAGTCCACACTCGCTTGTCCGGACAAATTCTGATGCTGTTCAAACACGCGCTCATCAATCGCGTCTGGCATCAGCACTCCTTGGTGCACCTCATGAGCCAGACGTTTTGCGGTCTCGGCAATGTCCCAGCGTCCGCCGTAGTTGGCAAGAATGTTTAATTTCAAACGCATTCCGCTAGCGGTTGCCTCTTCGGCTCGCGCCATGGCCTTCACCAGTGACTCTGAAAACCTCGAGCGATCACCAATCACTTCGATGGCAATCTGATTTTCCACCAATTCTGGGATTTCATCATTCAACGATTTTTCGAATAAACGCATCAGGCCATCGACTTCCAGCTTGGGTCGGCTCCAGTTCTCACTCGAGAACGCGAATACCGATAACGTCTGCACGCCACGCTCAATACACTTGCGAATGACACGCCGTAATGCATCAGCCCCCGCTGCGTGGCCTGACAATTTGCGTTTGCCATGCTGTTTGGCCCATCGGTTATTACCATCCATGATGATGGCAATATGCCCGGGGATGCGAGGTTCCGTCATGAACCTCAGACTTCCATCAAGTCGGCTTCTTTGTCCTGAAGTAACTGATCGATGCGCTTTACCATGTCATCGGTCAGTTTTTGGATCTCATCACCCGCTCGACGGTCATCGTCTTCAGTGATTTCTTTCTCTTTCAGCAACTCTTTCACGTCCGCCAGTGCGTCACGACGAATGTTACGCACGGAGACTTTGGATTGCTCTGCCTCGGCACGCGCCTGCTTGGTGTAGCCCTTCCGCGTTTCTTCGGTTAAAGCCGGCATCGGAACCCGGATAACCTCACCGGCAGTCGCCGGATTCAAGCCCAAATCCGATTTCATGATGGCCTTTTCAATCTCGCCAACCATGCTTTTTTCCCAAGGAGTCACGGCAAGTGTTCTCGCATCTTCAACGGAAATATTGGCCACCTGACTGACGGGAACATCCGATCCGTAATAATCGACACGAACGGCGTCTAGGATCGATGGATGAGCTCGACCGGTTCGAATCTTGGCAAACGCATGGCCAAGGGCCTCGAGAGATTTTTCCATTCGAGATTTAGCATCAGCTTTAATGTCGTTAATCACGCATCAGTTCCTTCATCAATCAACGTACCCTCGCTCTCACCGCGAACGATCGAGACCAAAGCACCCTGTTTATTCATGTTAAAGACCCGAACTGGCATGCCATGATCACGAACTAAACAAATTGCTGTTAAATCCATGACGCCTAGCTGCTTTGCCAGCACAGTCTCATAATCTAAAACGTCGTATTTTACCGCATTTGGATTCGTCACGGGGTCAGAATCGTACACTCCATCCACTTTGGTTGCTTTCAACACCAAGTCACAGTCGACTTCAATCGCGCGAAGGCATGCAGCTGAATCGGTCGTAAAAAAGGGATTTCCGGTTCCTGCTGCAAAGATGACGACATCATTTTGATCCAGATATCGCATGGCACGTCTGCGATCATAGTGTTCGACCATGCCGCTCATCGGAATTGCACTCATCACATGCGATGCAATCGAGGAACGCTCAAGTGCGTCCCGCATGGCCAGCGCATTCATTAGGGTGGCGAGCATCCCCATGTGGTCACCAGTGACCCGATCGAGGCCGGCTTGGTGCAACGCGGCGCCACGAAATAAATTCCCGCCGCCAATCACCAGACCCACTTGAACACCGATACCAACCAATTGACCAATTTCCAGAGCCATTCGATCTAACACCTGCGGACTGATACCAAATCCGTCGGCTCCAGCAAGGGCTTCACCGGATAATTTTAATAGAATTCGTTTATAACGCACTGAACGTTCACCTTTGGCCATATTTCCTCCAAAAAAAAGGCCGCGTGAGCGGCCTTTTTACGATTCCGAATCAGTTGCCTCGGGCCTGAGCCATGACTTCTTCAGCAAAATCAACTTCTTCTTTTTCGATGCCTTCGCCCACTTCAAAGCGAACCATCCCAGTCACCGTAGCGCCAGCGGCTTTCGCTAACTGGCCCACTGTCTGGTCTGGATTCTTCACAAATGGTTGCTCAACAAGGCTGATCTCTGCAAGGTATTTACGAATCCGACCACCGATCATTTTCTCGATGATCTCAGCAGGCTTCCCAGAATTCTCCGCTTGAGCAGCAAAGATTTCTTTTTCCTTTTCAATGATTGCAGGATCCACATCATCTGGATTCACAACCATTGGATTAACCGCAGCAACGTGCATTGCGATGTCTTTTGCAAGCTCTTCCGAACCACCGTCTAAGCCAATCAGCACACCAATCTTTGAATTGGAATGCACATAAGCACCAACCACAGGGGCATCGATCTTAGCGATCCGGCGAACCGTGATGTTTTCACCGATCTTCTGAACCAGTGCAGAACGCGCGTCTTCAAGATCACCAGCCATCAACTCGGCCACGTCAGTCGATGCAGAAGCAGCGGCCTGACTGACGATCTTATCGGCAAAGGCCAGGAAGTTGTCGTCACGAGCCACGAAGTCGGTTTCTGAGTTCACTTCCACAAGTGTTCCTTGACCAGCATTCACGGCGACGGCAACCACACCATCTGCCGCAACACGACCGGCTTTCTTCGCCGCCTTCATCCCAGACGACTTGCGCAGGTTTTCAATTGCCAGTTCAAGATCACCGTCGGCTTCGACCAGTGCTTTTTTACATTCCATCATGCCAAGGCCCGTGCGCTCGCGCAGTTCCTTCACCATTGAAGCTGAAATAGCAGCCATACTGTCCTCTTTAAATCAAAAAATTAAGCGTCTTTTGTTTCTTCAGTCGCGTCTTCAGCTGGTGCTTCAGCGACTTCAACTGCAGGTGCTTCTTCAGCAACTGCTTCGACCGATGCTTCTTCAGCGACTGCTTCAACAGGAGCTTCAGAAACAGCCTCTTCAGCCGGAGCGGCGTCTTCGGCAGCTTCTTTCTTCGGAGCAGCCTTCTTCGCTGTCACTTTTTTCTTCGCTGGGGCCTTTTTCTCAGCAGCTTCAGCAGCAGGAGCTTCTGCGTCATCAGCAACTTCGACGTAATCGCTCTTACCAAGACTTTCAGCAGCGCCTTCAATACAGGCATCTGCAATGGCCGCTGAGTACAGTTCGATCGCACGAATCGCATCGTCGTTGCCTGGGATCACAATATCGACACCATCAGGATCTGAATTGGTATCCACGATACCGATCACAGGAATCCCTAGCTTATTGGCTTCTTGAATCGCGATTTTTTCGTGATTGACGTCAACCACGAAGATAGCATCAGGAAGGCCGCCCATATCCTTGATACCGCCGATCGAGCGTTCCAGTTTCTCGAGCTGACGGGAAAGGTCCAAGGCTTCTTTCTTTGAAATCTTTTCTAAGGTGCCATCACCCATCTTCGCTTCGAGATCTCTCAAACGCTTGATTGACTGACGAATCGTTTTCCAGTTAGTCAACATGCCACCTAACCAACGATGGTTGACGTATGGCTGACCTGAGCGCTCGGCTTGCTCTTTGACAATCTTGCTCGCGGCACGCTTGGTCCCAACGAACAACACTTTGTTTTTGCTCTGAGCCATGCCACGAACAATCGAAACCGCTTTGTCTAAAGCTGGAACGGTGAGTTCGAGGTCGATGATATGAATCTTGTTACGCGCACCGAAGATGAACGGTGCCATTTTTGGATTCCAGTAACGAGTCTGGTGTCCGAAGTGTGCGCCTGCCTTGAGCAGATCACGCATGCTGACGTTTGCCATGAGTAATTTCCTTGTCAGGGGTTAAATCAAATGCGATACAGCCCCTGTCATGACCTTTTACAAGGCACCCCATGACAGGTTGATGACGGTAACGCGAGTTAAAGCGGCGCGAATTATAACAACTTTCTACTGGAATGCCACATCTGGCATACTACGCGCCTGATTTAAGGAGTCACCGTGGCCCATAGCATTCAAACCCCTGAAGATATCGACGGCATGCGCATTGCTGGGCAATTGGCCGCCGAATGCCTGCTGATGATCGAAGAACACGTCAAACCAGGCGTCACAACAGGTGCGTTAGACCGCCTTTGCCATGACTATATTATCAACGTGCAGAACGCGATTCCTGCGCCATTAAACTACCGCGGTTTTCCGAAATCGATTTGTACCAGCATCAATCACGTCGTTTGTCACGGCATCCCAGACGATGAAAAACAGCTCAAACGCGGCGATATCGTCAATATTGATGTCACAGTGATCAAAAATGGCTACCACGGTGACACCAGCAAGATGTTCAAAGTTGGCGAGGTGAAGCCTTTTGCGGATCGATTAATTCAGGTCACGCAAGAATGCATGTATCAAGGCATTGAACTGGTCAAGCCGGGCGCTCGACTTGGCGATATCGGATTTGCGATTCAGACTCATGCGGAAAATCATTACTACTCTGTGGTCGAAGAATTTTGCGGGCACGGGATTGGAAAAGTCTTTCACGAGGACCCACAGGTTCTTCATTACGGCCGACCAGGCACAGGCGTTGCCCTAACAGAAGGGATGACCTTCACGATCGAGCCGATGATCAATCAGGGTAAACGGCACACCCGCGTGTTATCGGACGGCTGGACGGCGGTCACGAAAGATCGGAAATTGTCAGCACAGTGGGAACACACCATCCTCGTGACCGGCACCGGTTACGAGATCCTGACCTATCGCGATGGCGATGAAACCTTCCCAAGGGTTGGTTGATGGCGCTCATTACCGGTCCAATCTCCACCGAACTTGGCGAACCCAAAGATCTGAGTCCTGCGGGGATCAGAGACTATTTAAAGGCCCAGCATCAATTGCTGGCCGATGCATTCAGCAACGGCATCTTTATCGATTACCTTCTCGGTGGTCGAGCAATGGTCATGGATCGCCTGTTGAGCGCACTATGGGCTGACGCTGACCTCCATGAGCAACCGCTTGGGCTCTTCGCAGTCGGTGGCTACGGACGAGGCGAACTACACCCCTACTCTGACATCGACATTTTGATTCTGGGCGAACAGTCTGTGATTGATGCATGTGCAGAGGCAATCTCTGCGTTCACCACCAGACTTTGGGACTTCAATCTCGACATTGGTCATGCCGTCCGCTCCTTTGATGATTGTCAGGCGTTGGCCCGCGATGACATTACGATAGCAACCAGCTTAATCGAATGCCGGCCAATCAGCGCCAAAATCGAAATGTTGAAACAGCTGGAGGCGCTCGCATTTGACGATTCTGGCTGGAGTACCGAAACCTTTTACCATGCCAAGGTGCAAGAGCAAGAAGACCGGTTTGCCAAGCATGATGACTCGGATAATCGTTTGGAACCCGATATCAAAAATGCACCTGGCGGTCTTCGCGATTTACACACCATCATCTGGGTCATTCGGAGACATTTCCGTACCACCAGACTCATCACGTTAGTGGACGAAGGCCTCTTAACGCAAAACGAATTCCGGCTACTCGATGAGGCAGAACAATTTCTCAAACGCACACGGTTCGCACTGCATATCGCTGCAGGCCGTGCACAGAACCGCCTATTATTCGATCTTCAGGCAGCCGTCGCCAAGATGATGGGGTTTCACGATCCAGACGCGAAAAAACAGATCGAAGCCTTTATGAAGCAGGTCTATCGGATGACCCTTCGGATCGGTGAATTTAACGATATGTTGTTACAAAATTTCGAAGAAACCGTCCTCAAAGATCCTTCAGACGCGACGGTGACGCAAATTAACAGCCGGTGGCAAATCAAAAATAACCATTTAGAGCTCATCCATCCGAATGGTTTCGAACGCCACCCATCAGCACTGTTAGAAGCTTTTGTTTTGCTGGCGCAGAATCCAGAATTGAAAGGTCTTCGCGCATCGACGACCCGCCAAATGTATACGGCACGTCATCTCATCGATGACGCTTTCCGAAATGATTTGGTCAATATCAGTTATTTCATGGAGTTGATGCGCTACCCCTCGAAACTTCCTGAAATCTTAAGACGGATGCGCTATTACGGGATTTTAAGTCGCTACATCCCCGAATTCGGTCCGATCATGGGACTGATGCAACATGACCTCTTTCACATCTACACGGTCGATGCGCATACGCTTCAGTTAATCCGCAACATTACGCGTTTTTATACAGGAGCCGTCGAGCAGGACTACCCAGTAGTGACACGCTTGACTCAACGGTTACCCAAAATTGAATTGTTGTACCTAGCGGCTCTCTTTCATGACATCGCCAAAGGTCGCGGAGGCGATCATTCTGAACTCGGAGCCATTGATGCGTATAACTTCTGCAAGCATCACCGCCTATCAGAATACGATGCACGTTTGGTGAGTTGGTTGGTCAACAATCACTTACTGATGTCGATGACCGCTCAACGTAAAGACATTTCAGATCCTGATGAACTCAAAGCTTTCGCTGAGATTGTCGGTGATCAGCGCCGCCTGGATTACTTATTATGTTTGACGGTCGCTGACATCACCGCGACCAACCCAGAATTATGGACGAGTTGGCGCGCGACTCTGCTGCGCCAGCTGTACCACGGCACCACAGATTTTCTGACTCTCGGTTTGGATTCACTTCCAGGCCGCAGTGCCTACATTGAAGAGACCAAAGCCGATGCCTTGGCGTTGGTTCGACCATCGATTCGTTCACCTGCAGCCGCATTTTGGGATCAATGGTCCCAAGAATATTTTGTCAGCCACTCCTCCGATGAGCTCGCGTGGCATCTGGAAACCTTAATCGATGCGAAACCCGATGAAACCATTATCGCCATTGCAGCCAACCAAACAGCAACTGACGTTGGCTCGACACAGGTCTTGGTCTCCACGCCCAACCGCGCGCATCTCTTTGCTGATTTGACTGCCTGTTTTTCAGATTTGGGTTTATCGGTGCTGGACGCCAAACTGCATACCAGTGAAGCCGGTCGCTCGATTGATATTTTTATTGTTCAGCATGAGTCGACCTGTCAACCGGTGACTGATGCCGATGACCAGGAAAGACTCCTGCGAGGCCTTGAACAAGCGGCCTTAGGACAATACATCAATCAAGCTGGCATGCGTCGGACACCGCGTGCGCACAAGTATTTTAACCTGCCTGCCAAGGTCATGATCCGTCCTGATCTTGAAGGACGCCGAACGCTGATTGAACTGGTGGCACCGGACCGGGCTGGATTATTAACCACCGTGGGGCGAGTGTTTGCGGAATTTGGACTGGATTTGTCCACCGCGAAAATTGCAACCTTAGGTGAGCGTGTGGAAGACGTGTTCTACGTCACCGATAGTCACGGTGACAATCTGTATGACGCCGATTTCATTGATCGACTCAAAGAACGCCTTGAGCATGAGCTCAACGCCTTAAGTGGAGCTTTGTTAGATGCTGAATCCTGACCTTCAACGGTTAAAACCTTATCCCTTTGAGCAATTATCTGCCCTGCTTTCAGGGATTCAGCCTCCAGCCGGCGTCACACCGATTCCATTATCAATCGGGGAACCCCAGCATGCACCACCTCAGTTTGTGCTTGATGCATTGACTGAGCACATGGGACTGATCGCAAAATATCCGACAACCAAAGGCACTGAAACGCTCCGCTCCGCCATTGCCTCCTGGCTGAATCAGCGCTTTTCGTTAACCCATTCGCCAATCGACCCAGACACACAGGTGATTCCCGTCAATGGAACCCGAGAAGCGATTTTTGCTGCAGTGCAAGCGGCGGCTGATCGGACGGTTGGCGGACTCTTGGTGATGCCCAATCCGTTTTACCAAATCTATGAAGGCGCCGCCTTCATGGCCGGGTTGACACCGCATTATTTGCCAATCGATGCATCCGGACAGCCTGACTATCGCGCTGTGTCTGATCGTGTTTGGGCAGATTGTCAGTTTTGTTTTATCTGCACGCCTGGCAATCCAAGTGGGACCGTCATCGATGAAGAGACCCTTGAGTATCTCATCAACAAAGCAAACACGTTTGATTTCTGGCTGGCCTCTGACGAGTGTTACTCTGAAATTTATCGAAACACGCCACCTCCGGGGTTATTAGAAGTCTGTGCGCAGATGGGGCATCGCGACTACAGTCAGTGCCTGGTCTTTCATAGCCTGTCAAAACGCTCCAACCTTCCCGGATTGCGTTCGGGTTTTGTCGCAGGAGATGCCTCGTTTATCGCACCTTTTCTGAAGTACCGAACCTACCACGGTTGTTCTATGTCGATGGCCGTGCAAAAAGCATCGGAACTCGCTTGGTCTGACGAGGATCATGTGATTGTGAATCGAGACCTGTATGCTGAAAAGTTTCAGGCTGCAGCTGACATTTTAGGGGAACAACTCGACAGCCATGATCCCGGTGCCGGTTTTTATCTCTGGGCCAAGACACCCACAGGCTGTGATACCTTTAGTCGTGACTTATACGCGGCAACTGGTGTGACTGTCCTTCCCGGCCAATTCCTCGGGCGCGAAGTCGATGGGGTCAACCCGGGAGCGGGGTTTGTGCGGATGGCTCTGGTCGCCGAACCCGACACCTGCCGCGAAGCATTGCTGCGTATTCAACGATTTATGACGAGGTAATCGATGGCTCTGACGGTCTATGGCATTAAAAATTGTGACTCGATGAAAAAAGCGTTTCAGTGGCTTGACGCTGAAAACATCGCTTACACCTTTATCGATTTCAAAAAAGATCCGCCCTCAGCTGAGCAAATTGACCGTTGGCTCGAGGGCGTCGGTGATGCCTTGGTCAACACCCGAGGCCCGAGCTATCGTCAGCTTCCGGAAGACATCAAAAACCAATTCTCAGGAGCAGTCCGGATCGACGCGATCGCTGCCAAGCCCACCTTGATCAAGCGGCCATTGCTAGTCAACGGTGACGCCATGACTGTTGGCTTTGATCCCGATCACTGGGCCACAATTCCCTATTTATTAAGCGCTTAAGGATAACCCTATGGAATGTTTTGCATTTGGACTTGGTGTTGGACACCAAAACTCTGACGATCAATGGCTTGACGCCTATTATCCAAAAGCACTGTGCCGACCAGATCCTGCTGTCGTCAAGATCATCGCAGACATCTTCGGATGGGACGGGACGAATCTTACGCGTCAGATCACAGCCGATGATCTTGATGACTTCCTTGAAGCACTCGAAGACAGCGATGATGGTGATGCCGAAGGATTATTGCGGGCCCTCACTCCCTTGGCTGGATCTGAACAACCACTGGTCATCTGTGCGCTGGCCACTGATGAAAAGCCCGCTTCAGTTCCTGAGGTCTACCTCAAACTCTCGATGATCTCGATGCGGAAAATTCAACCACACGGCACCAATCTCGATGGCATGTTCGGATTACTTCCGAACGTTGCCTGGACAAGCCAAGGGCCCATTGATGTCAAAGAGCTCGCTCATGCACAAACGCGTGCCCGCGCCTATGGCGAAGTGTTAACCGTCCACTCAGTGGATAAATTCCCGCGCATGGCCGATTACGTCGTCCCACAAGGCGTTCGCATTGGTGATGCGTCTCGAGTCCGTCTCGGCGCCCATCTCGGCGAAGGGACCACCGTCATGCACGAAGGCTTCATTAACTTCAATGCAGGAACCCTTGGCGTCTCCATGGTTGAGGGTCGAATCTCTGCAGGGGTAGTGGTCGGCGATGGTTCGGATCTCGGCGGCGGTTGTTCAACCATGGGCACCCTCTCAGGTGGCGGAAACATCGTGATTTCTGTCGGTGAACAATGTCTCTTAGGCGCTAATGCAGGCCTTGGCATCCCGCTTGGTGATCGTTGCACCATTGAATCGGGGTTATATCTGACATCAGGATCGAAGGTGAAACTGCTGGACAAAGACGGTCAGTCGGTCGGTGTTGTCAAAGCACGAGATTTAGCCAGCAAGGATGATTTACTCTTCCGTCGCAATTCGGTAACCGGCGAAATTGAGTGTCTTGCAAACAAGTCAGCGGTTGCCTTGAACGACGAACTGCACTCCAACAATTGAGGTTGTCCATGAACTGCCCAGTGCTCGAACTGACCGAAGAACTGATCCGACGGGAATCGGTCACTCCCGAGGATGCCGGTTGTTTGACTGTCATCGGTACGCGTTTGGAGCGGCTTGGCTTTACGCTTGAGCGTATCGACCAACAAGGTGTATCCAACCTCTGGGCGACTTATGGTGATCAGGGTCCGATGGTCTGTTTTGCAGGCCACACCGATGTGGTCCCCACCGGGGATTTACAACAATGGAGTTCTGATCCCTTTGTTCCCACGATCACCGATGACGGGCATCTTCGCGGACGTGGTGCTGCGGATATGAAATCCTCACTGGCCGCCATGGTGGTGGCTGTTGAAGACTTTCTCAACACGCATCCCAAGCCCTCAGGTCGCATCAGCTTTCTGCTGACCAGTGATGAAGAAGGCCCTGCGACCCACGGCACAGTTGCCGTAGTGGAATTATTGAAAGAACGCCAACAGGCCTCAAACACCCCTGCTATCGATTACTGCATTGTTGGCGAACCAAGCTCGAAAGAGACTCTCGGCGATGTGGTTCGTGTGGGTCGGCGCGGCTCGTTGAACGCATTGATCACCGTGCAAGGCACTCAAGGGCATGTGGCGTATCCTGAACTTGTCGACAATCCCATCCACCGTGCATCGACTCTCATCAGCCAACTGGTTACAACCGATTGGGATGGAAAGAGCAACGACTCGTTCCCACCAACCAGCTTTCAGGTCTCCAACATTGAAGCTGGAACCGGGGCAACCAATGTGGTTCCTGCAACTGCTGCATTCCGATGTAACTGGCGCTTTTCGACCTCAACCACAGGCGACATGATCCAACAAGCAACAGAACAGATCATCGAGCAACTTGGCATCCGTGCCACCATCGACTGGAATCTATCCGGTGAGCCCTTTTTAACCACTCAGGGCACATTGACGCGTGCGACCAGCCAGGTCATTCGGGAGCAAACAGGGATTGAGACTGACCTCTCAACTGGCGGGGGCACGTCTGATGGCCGTTTCATTGCCAAGCTTGGCTGTGAACTGATTGAATTAGGCCCGATCAACCGATCGATCCACAAGATTGACGAGGAGGTCAAGATTGCCGACCTCCCGCGCCTGAAAGGCCTTTACCAGGGCCTATTAGAGGAACTGATCGGCTGATCAGTCCTCTAAATCCACATCCTCTGCCTGGGGACCCTTTCCTGAGCGTCCCAGCACGTAACTGACGATCGCACCTTCACGCAGCAAGTAACGATTCTGACCACGAATCGAGCGGTAGTGAACGAACACATCTTCACCATCTTCACGAGTGATAAAGCCAAATCCTTTCGTGGAGTTGAACCATTTAACCGTGCCTTCTTCCCGTGGACCCAAGGGGATCGATTCGAATCGACGATTAGCAATGACTGACTGAAGTGCGCCCATAGCATAAAGCAAAACCAAAATCACAATCGCAATGACAACCCCGGCTTCGGTTTCAGAACCCACACTTGGCTCCATTCCGAATGATGGCAATAAAAACAATAAAACAAGTGAACCGATAACAGATAAAACAAGTGACAAGAACAGTTGGCCTAGTGGCTTACGCATGAGAAACTCCAAAGGTAAAAGTATTTTAGTAGTATGGTCTAGAAGAGGACTTTACAAGACGATGAGCAAAGACTCGACTCTGTCTGATTTAGAAATCCGCATCGCATTTCTCGAGGATCAAATCGACGCTTTGAATCGCGAAGTGGTGTCGCTCAATCGAGATCGCGACAAGCTCACCGAAGAGTTACAGGCTCTAGCTCACTTGATTCGTCCACTGATTGCGCAAATGTCCTCGCTCGGGGGCACCGACGACTCCGCTCCACCACCACATTATTAAGGCTCCCCATGTCAAACCACCTCGACGCTTGGATTCAGACCTATCCAGATTTTCCAAAACCTGGAATTCTGTTCTACGACATCGCACCCATCATCGAGCACGCTGATCGGCTCCGCACGGTCTGCGAACTCATCCGAGATGCGATCGATGAATGGCAGCCCGACGTCTTAGTCGGCATCGACTCCAGAGGGTTTTTGTTTGCCACTCCAGTGGCGTTGATGATGGACCTTGGGGTGGTGATGGTCCGTAAGCAGGGGAAATTGCCAGGTCATGTGCTCGAGAAATCATATGCACTCGAATATGGTGAAGCCACCCTTGCCGTGCAAAAGGATCGCGACCTCAAGGGTAAGCGCGTCGTATTGATCGATGACCTACTGGCGACCGGTGGTACCTTGGCTGCGACTGAAAGTTTAATCAACGACTCAGGGGCTCAGGTGGTCGGCACTGTGGTCCTGATTGAGCTCCTGTTACTCAAGGGTCGTTCGCATCTTCAAGCACCGGTCAAAAGTCTGCAGGTCTACGATGAATAATTCGCTCATTCAGCCTGAGAACACCTTGATCGTGGTGGCACTGGAGGACGAGCTTCCGACGCACTTAGTCGCAGGGTGGAATGTCCTCTACACCGGTGTTGGCAAAGTCAATGCGGCCATCGCCGCCACTGAAGCGGTGCTTGAAACGCGCCCTATCCACTTGATCAATTATGGAACAGCCGGCGCATTGAACCCCTCGATTACCGGTTTAAACCGAGTCAATCACATCGTGCAACGTGATATGGACGTGCGACCCTTAGGTTTTGAACTCGGTCATACCCCATTCGATACCACCGGCCATATTGATTTGGGTGGTCCGGGTGTTTCTCTAGGAACAGGGGATCATTTTGTCACTACTCCACCGGAGCTTGTGACCGACATCGTGGACATGGAAGCCTATGCTCTGGCGAAAGTCGCGAGGCTGTTCTCGATCCATTTTCAGTGCTGGAAGTACATCTCAGATAACGCCAATGACGATGCCGCAGACCACTGGGCTGAAAACGTTGCCAAAGGCGCACGCGCCTTTGTCGATGAGGTCATTCAACCGCTCACCCGCTAAGCGCGCTTGGCTTTGGCGGCCTCCAACTGACGTTGTTGTTCTTTGTGAACAGCTCTAGCCTGTCTGGCGGCTTCCTGTCGCTGTTTGACGATTTGTGGGTCCATGCCAACATGTCGTTCACCGCGGGACTCAGCGAGCTCAATCTGTCGTTGGCGCATCCGAAACCGTTCTTTTTGTTGATCTGAGTGTTCGTCCATGCAGTAGTGGCATTGAACACCCATCACGAATTCCGGTCGCAACTGATCCTCTTCGGTAATCGGACGGCGGCAGGCGTGGCATTGATCGAAGTCGCCAGGTTCCAGTTTGTGATTGACGGTTACCCGGTTATCAAACACAAAACATTCCCCTTCCCAGGTGCTGTCGGTGTGCGGAACTTGTTCGAAATAGTTCAAAACACCACCTTTTAAGTGGTACACCTCTTCAAACCCTTGATCCAGCAGGTAACTCGTCGACTTCTCACAGCGAATGCCACCGGTACAAAACATCGCCACTTTCTTGTGTTTCTTTGGGTCTAGATGTTGCGCAACCCACTCAGGGAATTCCCGAAACGTCTTGGTCTCTGGATTGATCGCGCCTTGAAAACTTCCAACCTCATACTCGTAATCATTGCGGGTATCGATGGTGATTGTCTCGGGGTCAAGGATGAGCGCGTTCCAATCTTCGGGTTGCACATAGCGGCCCACTTTCATTTTTGGACTAATTCCTGGAACACCCAAGGTGACAATTTCTTTCTTCAGTTTCACCTTCATCCGATAAAACGGAATTCCATCGGCATCCATCAAGGACTCTTTATATTCCAGCCGATCAAAGCGCCCGTCCGCATCAAGCCATGCCCGAACCGCATCGATTCCTTTACGAGGGCCTGCAATCGTTCCATTAATCCCCTCTTCGGCGAGCAATAGCGTCCCTTGAACATCGTGCGACATGCAGGTATCGAGCAAAGGCGCTCTTAACGCTTGATAATCGGGGAGTTCAACAAATTGATACAGGGCAGCAACAACCAACTGATTCATCGAGGATCCTTCTTCATTCCGCCTTTGCATGGCGGCGATGTCAAACGTGCGGGACTTTCAGCCCATTCAGATTCTGTGAAGCATTGC
>QXYM01000019.1:4479-4801 GCA_009886945.1 Litorivicinus sp. | reverse complement strand
GGGTGCAAGTCCTAGCCCGAGTAGTAAGAACCCCATCAATGCGATTCTAAAATCAGGAACAAGTAAGATCATGCTGATCCCGACGGTTGCTAAGCATCCCCCGATACAGCAGACACTGACGGCTCCATAACGATCAACTAGACCATCCGCGAACATACGACTGACAAACATCGCGAAACTGAAAATCACAAAGCTACTTAACGCAATTGCCTCGGTAACATTGAATCGATCAATGACAAAAATGGCGGCCCAGTCCGCAACAGCTCCTTCAGCAAGGGCTGCACCGCACATCCAAAACCCCACGAACAACCGATGTTTCTTT
>QXYM01000019.1:0-4469 GCA_009886945.1 Litorivicinus sp. | reverse complement strand
CCCGCGACGCCGGGAATGCAAGCACACCCATGAATAATCCAACGATCACAAAATGTTCCAGTACAGTTAAATTGAAGTGAATCGCCGCAAAACCAAAAGCACCTCCGAGACCCGCAAATAGGCTCCAATAGGCGTGCAATGATGACATGATCGATTTCGACCCCTGTCGTTCAATTTCTGCGCCCCAACCATTCATCGAAACATCCAGAGCTCCGAGCGAAGCGCCAAAAACTGCAACGCACAATGCCAGCTCCCAAAGTGAGGTAGCAAACGAGATCAGCACCAGTGTGATCAATGTCGACAATGCTAAGTAACGCGTCACCTTCGCTGGTCCATAAATATCGATCCACCGTCCAGAGACCGGAAATGACAAGACACTTGCCATCGCTAGGACGAGCAGAACGCCGCCCAATTCTCCGGCCTCTATATCTAATTGATTCTTCAATGATGGGATACGTGACGCCCACGAACCAAAAACTGCGCCCGCGATTGCAAAAATAATGGCCACAGCTCGATTTGCCTTTCCCCAATCTTCTTTGGTGTTCCGCAAGTCACGCCTCCATGTTTGAACTCAAATCTCTCAATGAGTCACGATCAAAGAAATCAAATTGATTGGGGCCTCTCCAAGATCTCGAGCTATATCCAAAGGCTGTCCCTTTAAGTCCGGTAATGAGAATCTTGGCATCATCGAAGCTTTTTAATCTCAGAATTTGCAAAAAATCTGTCCCTTTCTTCAGTACTTTCCAACTAATCACCCACCGAGTGACTCGGAGCATAACGCTTCCAAAGTGCGACCAGTTCAGAGTGCAAGTATTCAATTAAATCAGCGATATCAACGTGGGCTCATACCGTGGTGCAAGAAAAAGTCTCGCATTTTGTGAGCGATTTTCTCTGGTTGTTCTTCGGCCATGTAATGCGTTAGATCAAGAGCTTCGCCCGAAACGTGATCTGCGCGTTGTTGCCAGAGTGCCAGTGGATCGAAACATTTCCCGACTGCTCCGTTTTTAGACCAAATGACTTGAATTGGCACGCTGAGGCGAGAGTTATCTTCGTCGTCATGTGAGATGTCGATGGTAGCTGCGGCCCGATAATCCTCACAGCTCGCATGAATGGTCTTTGGATCACTGAAAGCGTCAAGATATTCCGCTAAAGCGTCCGGATGAAACGGGTTGCTTCCACCGGCTTGGTTAAAACATTTCAATTTCCAAAACTCGACTGGATTTTGGCCAATGATCGTCTCGGGTATTGGTGATTTTTGAATCAAGAAGAACCAGTGCCAGTACAGGCCGGCAAACTCAGCAGAAGTTTGCGCATACATTTCTCGGGTAGGGGCAATATCAAGTAACGTCATAGCCTCGACCCGATGCGAATAATCGAGCCCTAAACGATGAGCGACACGAGCTCCTCTGTCATGAGCTCCGATGTAAAAACGATGATGCCCAAGTCTTTCCATAACTTGAACGACGTCCAGGGCCATCGCGCGTTTTGAGTAGGTCGCATGATCATGATTTGAGGATGGTTTATCAGATCGACCATATCCCCTGAGGTCCAGACACACCACACTAAAATCTTCAGCCAATATCGGAGCGACCTCGTGCCACATCGCAGAAGTCTGAGGATATCCATGAAGGAGAACTAAAGGCGGTGTTCCTGGTCGCCCAGCACGCCGAGTGAATAAAGTCGCGCCCTCACCTTCTATCCAATCTTCCGCAAAGCCCTCAAACATTTGTCGTCCCTTTCACATCGTCAGCTCATGATTTCGAGATCACCAATTTATCAGCGACGACAAAAATCTACTAAGGCTTTTGGTTACCCACTAGTGCTAGGAAAATATCAAGCGATTAGGGTTGGAGAACGGGGTTTCCTTGAGCAAGGGGATACAGGAATTTGATGGCGGAAAAAGGGGAGCACTGGGTAATTGTTGAGCAGTAACGATGCCATCCAGATCCATAGGAATGTTATTATTTAGATTCTCTCCCATACCGAGTCTGTTGCTAGACGATAACTCCCAAGGTATTCGTGGTAATACCTTCCAAAATCGTCAGGTGCGATCATACTTATCCATTCATCACCATTTTCGCGTCGATAGAGATGATAAACCTGACCAACAATTGGGACAAAACTCACTGACGCATCGTACATCCGTTGCGTGTCCTCGGATGTCGCAACCAACTGCCGAAACTCTTCTTGTAATTCTTTGTAACGACCACGCAGTTTTGCCGACGCTTCTTTTGATTTGATTTCACGATATCCAGTGGTATCGACTTCGGTAATTGCGGGGGCACTAACACTGTCACCATACGGCATGGTGAACTTATTATCTGCTACACGGTCTGGTTTTTTCATTCTTGTGGATCACTTCCCGGTGTGTAATATCCGTCATCTTCCTGGTCGGAAACGTCTTCGACAACTTTGCCATTGGACTGCTTTAAATCATCCGTGTCCACGTCTTGGTTGACGTCGTCTTCATCAACGGCTCCGCACATTATTCTTGTCTTCCCGTGTCTGCAATCGCTAATGCAAGGAATAATGCTATACCCACCCAAAGCAAGAATTGTCCCGTCTCTTCCATTAGTTTTCTCCAGATTTACTTACCCTGTTTGATGGGGGATGAGAGTTTGCTGTTCAAGGTTTTTCTTACTCGAAAGCGTTTAAAGACGGTTTAGACGCCCCCGGCTACGCAAGAAAGCCCACCCTAGTTCAGGAACAATGGAAATCTATCAATAGTTTTGACGGTACAAAAAGTGGTACAAGCTAATGAAGATCAGAAATGAAAAATCCATCAAAAAAATAAATTATATTAGAGGATTACCCATATTTAATGGCGGAGAGAGGGGGATTCGAACCCCCGATACGGTTACCCGTATACTCGCTTTCCAGGCGAGCCCTTTCAACCACTCAGGCACCTCTCCGAAGGCGTCGCACTATACAGGCTGGAACAACCCTTTTCCAGAATCAAAGCCTTGTCAGGAAGGTTTCGGGGTCGACTTCTGGTGGTTGTGGGAGATTTGCGGCCGGCCGGCCCAAATAAATCATCGCAACGACTTGCTCGCTATCATCCAACCCCAAAATACGAGATACCTCCCCGGAATAAGTCACGTTCCCGGTTCGCCACATCGCTCCGATGCCCAGCATGTGCGCTGCAGTCACAATCAGTTGTGCAGCACAACCTGCGGTCACTAACTGCTCGCTTTCGGGGATCTTTTCGTTGTCATTCGGGCAGAAAATCACAGATAACAAGGTGGGCGCGCGAAGCGCTTTATTCTTCGCCGCCTCAATGGCTTCTTCAGACACATCAACCAAATCGCCATGCAAGTACTCGCTCATTGCCTCGCCCAACTGCTCGCGCGCTTCACCTTCCAGGAGAATAAATCGATACGGCTTGAGTCTGCCGTGATCACAGGCTCGTAAGCCTGCTCGCAGCAGTATGTCGAGCTCCTCAGCACTCACTTTTGGTTCAACGACCCGCGGAACGGACACGCGGGACAGTAACGCTTCTATCGGCGACATAGTCTGTCCTCTCATGTGATTTTTGCTAACGTTAGTGCCGAGCGAGCCTTGGTGGCAAGAAGTTAATTGGCTTCATCGATCGAACCGGATTGATATCCAACCCACCCCGCCGAACAAATCCTGCCCAAACAACAAGTTCCGTTGGATTTAAGAGGTTTAGTAAATCCTGATAAATTCTCTCAATGCAGGCCTCATGGAAGCCTGTGTGGTTTCTGTATGACACCAAATAAGCCAATAATGACTCCGGAAACAGACGAACCGGCGCTCGATATTTCACCACCACGGTGGCCCAGTCAGGCTGCGACGTCACCGGGCAATTCGAGCGAAACACATGACTGTGTAACCGCTCTGCGCCTGCCACATTTCGATCCACTTGCAACAACAGCGCATCAGGCTCATAGACTGCCAAATCCACCGGCAGCTCATCGATACAGAGACCTTTAGGTGCCTCGACCACTAAGCGCGGGTCATCGAGCGCAAGGAGAGTCAACTCTGGGCGCACACCAAGTACGGCTTCTAAATCATCACAAATCCGATTCACAAGGAGCGCTTCGCTCGCGATGGCTTCGTTTGCAAAACTATTGAAATACAGTTTGAGTGATTTGGATTCACATAAATTCGGGCTATTGGCTGGCACCACTAACTGACCGACACGCATCGATGGTCGACCCTGCTCATTGAGCCAAGACATCTCCCAGCAGTTCCAGCAATCATGACCATAGAATCTTGATGCATCGATGCCCTCGACGCCACGCGCTAAGGTTCTTGGGACACTGACCAACACTGACGGATCATACCGATCCGGTTGTTTCGATGTTTGCCCAAGCGGCAACTGACTTTGGATGCCCTCAAGGCCTGTTGGATTCATTAGCTCCGCACTCCAGCCCCGTTGGCCAACAAACGCACAGCAATCACATAAGCGACGATTGTCATGGAGATCAAAATGCCATAAGCCCAGC
>QXYM01000018.1 GCA_009886945.1 Litorivicinus sp. | reverse complement strand
CCGCAATATTCACGAAAGACGCGGATATCGATGCTGGTGTGAACTTTGCTGTGAGTGTGGACCTTCTCATCGACCGGGTCCAACGATTCCAAACTCGTTAATGTCTTTTGATCCTCTGGTGTATGCTTCAATCTCAACGGATGAACAAGAGTCCCACTCAGTGTCTGAATTTTTGACCACCAAAGAAGTTGCGCATTTACTGAGGCTTAAAGAACGCAAGGTTTACGATCTGGCCTCCCGCGGAGAAATCCCGTGTGTAAAAGCGACTGGGAAGCTGTTATTCCCACAGACCGAAATTCATCAGTGGATTCAACATAAAGGCGCATCCTTGACTGCGAACTCGGAGCGTCCATCGGTCATTCTGGGATCTCATGATCCGGTCTTTGAGTGGGCAATCAGCGCCTCTGGTTGTGGTTTGCCAACTTCACTGAATGGATCGATGGATGGATTCGAGCGATTTCGAAACCGAGAAGGTATCGTCTGTGGGATGCATCTCGATAACGCTGACTTAAAAGATTGGAATACCGAAGTGACAAGCCCATATTTACAGCAATCTCCGTCGGTGCTCGTGCATTGGGCCAAGAGGGATCGAGGTCTGATTATTCGCCCAGGCGCGGGCATCCGTCAGATATCCGATCTTCCAGGTAAGCGTTTGATTGCTCGGCAGCCAGCAGCAGCGGCGCAATTATTGTTTGAGAGGCATCTGACCGAACATGGGGTGACTTTTTCAGCACTCAATTGTGTCCGTGTGGCTCGTAGTGAAACAGATGCTGCGCTGTCAGTCGTTGAAGGCGAAGCAGATGCTGCCTTTGGTCTTCGTTGTTTTGCAGACCGCTATCGCCTGGAATTTGCCCCCGTTTGCATTGAGTATTTTGATTTATTAATCGATCGCTTTGCGTATTTTGAGTCCGGCATACAAACTCTTCTACAATTCACACAAACCGTCGACTTTAGCGAAGAGGTTCAACGGTATGCAGGCTACGAGACGTCGGATTTGGGTCAGGTACGTCTTAACGGCTGTGTGTAGCGCTTCTAAACCCATACCCAGATAGGCATGATTGTCCCTCGGAGCCGAGTAACCACTCATAAAATCCTGTTAGCAACGGACTTGCAAGGCTTGAAAGTGCAATTCCATAGTAGCCATCCACTCGCACCACTTCCGGCAGATGAGTAAATGATAGGTTTGGATTATCAGCCACAGCCTCAATCGCATTGGTTTGATAGGTGAGCAATAGATCCACAGACTGCGTTTCCATGATCCATCCATATTGATTTCGTCCAGTTGGCGCATTCGGTGTTTCACGTCCTCCTGTAATTAATCTCGTTCGTTTTTTGAGTTCACCAGACTTTAAACCGCCAACTTGTGTGATCCTCTCAAGCATTTCAAGCTCATTGGCAGCTGGATTGAGGCCGGTGGTCGATATGGCCAATTGATATTGAGCATCCATTAAAAAACCAAGAGCAGACTCTTCTGTCACACGAAGTCGGACTGGGTGGACCAACACATTTCGATTGAGTCCGAGTAAGGCACACGATTTGAGGTAGTGGTTCTCGACCAGAGATTGCGTGTGTATTGACGAGGCGCTGATGAAAAGTTGGCAGGGATGACCTGATTCGATCTTTGCTCTTAATGCTCCTGATGAACCAAATTTGAGTTCATAGCCGGAGCCATCTGAACCCCCATAGTGATCCAAGAGTTGAGGTAGCAGATGAAGCATGCTGCCAGCGGCCATGATCGTTTGGCGAGACATGCTCCTCCTTGAATTTCACTCTGCGTTACTTGGCGTTAGGAAAGAACAATTGGTTTCCGTTCACCTGATAGGAGCCGATCGATATTTGCCCACGATCGGAAAGTAACCAATCGATGAACCGTTGGCCAGCTGCAGTCTTTACATTTGGGCATTTTGTCGGATTGACCAAAATTACGCCATATTGATTAAACAGCCGGCTGTCACCTTCAACGTGAATTTTAAAATCTCCTTTATTCCCGAATTTCATCCAGGTTGATCGATCAGTCATGGCATAGGCGCCCATACCCACCGCAATATTCAAAGTCGCACCCATTCCAGACCCCGTTTCGAGGTACCACGAGCCTGAAGCACCTGCAGGGTCGGCCCCAGACGCTTGCCAAAGCCGGAGCTCTGCTTTATGAGTGCCCGAATCATCACCACGTGAAACAAACAGTGCTCTTTGAGTTGCGATGACGCTCAGTGATTTTGAAACATTCTTAGATCCGTGAATTCCAGCTGGATCGTTATTTGGACCGACAATGATAAAATCGTTGTACATCAGATCGCTTCTTTTGACCCCATAGCCTTGGGCTACAAATTTTTCTTCAGAAGATTTTGCGTGTACCAACAGAACATCACCATCGCATCGTTGTGCGTTTTTGATGGCCTGTCCTGTGCCGACGGCAACAACGTTCACCGTGATCCCCGTCTCTTCTTTGACGATCGGAAGAATATGGTCGTAGAGTCCTGAGTTTTTCGTGGAAGTCGACGATTGCACAATAATGGAGTCAGCACCCGCAAGTGTTGATTCGAGTGGGACGAATAGAGCAATACTGATTATTTGAAGCGTTTTTTTTAGAGTCATCATCATTCCTTTCGAACGTCGAGTGTTACAACACGATTTCCCCATTGAGATAGGCCTGCGCTTCTCGTGACTGAGGATTGGTGAAGAAGGTGGCGGCATCTGTATGTTCGGTCACTTGGCCGCGATTCAGAAAGATTACATCAGAGGCGAGTCTTTTCGCTTGACCAATATCGTGTGAGATGAACACGCTTTTGACCCCTTGTTGTGATGCCTGGTTGATCAATTGTTCAATGATCAACACCGATGCTGGATCGAGACTTGCAGTGGGTTCATCGAGGAACAACAGCTTCGGTTGAGTGATCAATGCACGGGCGAGTGAAAGCCGTTGCTGTTCGCCACCTGAAAGTTGTGTTGCTGGCTGATCTTTTTTCTCAAGAAGCCTCACCGCGTCTAAGGCCTGTTCTAGATCTGTTCTTTGACAGCTATGTTGATCTGCAAATTGAAGATTCTCCATCACTGATCGTTTTAGTAGGACGGGTTTTTGGAAGACCATCGCTTGTGGGATCGGATCACTGCATCGATGAAGAGCAATCTCGAATCGTCCCTTGGTTGGCTCAATGAGTCCATGGAGGCATTTGATCAGTAAACTTTTTCCAGCCCCATTTGGGCCAAGAATCATGGTGACGCCCGAAGTCGTGACTTGAATGGAAATATCATTCAGCAGTGTTGAGCCGCGGATGTTCAGACCGAGGCTCATTGTCTCAATGCTAAGGATTTTCGATTGTTTGGACGCCGGCGTTTCAGGTGTAACCATATCTGCTTGCTCGTGTTCGAACGGCAGTAACTAATCCGTTAACGATGAGGGCTAAGGCTAACAGAACAACACCAAGCGCTAGGGCGATTGCCAGTTCACCCTTGGATGTTTCCAATGCGATTGCCGTGGTCATGACGCGTGTTAAGTGGTCGATGTTGCCGCCGACAATCATTACGGCGCCGACTTCGGATATTGCACGCCCAAAGCCAGCAAGCAAGGTGGTGATTAACGAGTATCTGGCATCCCATAGATACGCGGAAACCGCTTTGGGTAATTGAATATTGAGACTGAAAAAAAGTTCACGATATTCTCGATGAAGGTCATCCATGACTTGATAGGTGAGTGCGGCGATGATGGGTGTAATAAGGACAACCTGTGCAATGACCATCGCTGTTGGCGTGTATAGAAGGCCTAAAACTCCGAATGGCCCAGTTCGTGATAAAGCGAGATAGACCAGGAGCCCGACGACCACAGGGGGTAGCCCCATCAGGGCGTTGAGCACGGTGGTACACACATGCTTTCCGCGAAAATCCGAAATGGCAAGCGTGGTTCCAAGCGGAAATCCCAGTATGACGGATACGAGCAACGCTGTAATACTGACCTGAACCGATAGCCACAAGATTTCATAAAGATCTGCATTGGCTGTGGCGATTAATCCGAGCGCGTCTAGAAAAGATGAATCAAGCATAATTATGCAAAAATTTCTTACTCCGTAAATTAAGCATAGTATGCGAAGGTTGTGAGTTGAATTGCAACCACCCATTAATCCTTTATCATGAAAAAAAGCGTTGGATCCATGGTATTGAAACACTGGCTTACTGAAATTTCTGCCGCCCCTGCAGATCTCGGCACGTTTCTTCCCTTAAGTTTAGGATTGGTTGCGATCGCTGGTATGGATCCGGTTGGGCTTTTGTTCGGTTTTGGGATTTTCGCCATCGCCACAGCGCTCATCTATCGCCGTCCGATTCCAGTGCAACCCATGAAGGCAGTCGCTGCGATGGGTATCGCAGGTTTGGCTGGTCCCGAGGTTTTGATCGCAACAGGCTGCTTAATGGGTCTGACCTTAATTCTTTTAAGCCAGACGAATGCGATTGGGTGGCTGAAGCGCCTTGTGCCGAATACCGCACTTTTCGGACTCCGTGT
>QXYM01000017.1 GCA_009886945.1 Litorivicinus sp. | reverse complement strand
CCCGTTGAGCCGCTGCACGAGCAAGCTGGTTCGACTTCCCTTCAACAAAATTCTCGAACCGGAAATCAGCGTTGAGGCGGTTACTGTGTTTAATTGAGCCCTCCACCACAGCTGGCTCACGAACCTTCGGCTGCGACACAGGCTGATGATTGACCTGCGCTGACTGTTTCGGCACCTCGACGACACGATCCGTTGCACCTGCCATCAAGCCCGATGACCCCACACGAACGGTGACTTGAAACGTTCCACCGACATGCTGCGAGTAGAAAGACTGGATCCGATCCAGATATCGGTCGGTCACCCAATCTTTCACAAATCGGTTGGGTGCAAAGAGAAGGATCGACTGAACTGTCTCTTCGACCTGAAGTGGTTTAATCCACGTATTCAACTGCTCTGTTGTCAGCTCCGCAGCCAATTGTTCTACGCAGATATCCCAATTCATTCGTTATTATCTCCTTGTCGGGGATAAGTTATGCACAATCTATCCCTGTTCGGTCAATAGGCGATCACTAGAAATTTGATAACGCATTGAAATACAACGCTTTAAATGTTTTTGCGCGATTTTGTGGATAACCTCGTTTCATCGAACCAAAACATTCCAAAAATCCGTTATTTTTCAGCGTAATGACTTTTTCAACACCATTTATCCACAGACCTATAATCCGCACCAAATGCGTTATCTTTTTTGGGCTTTTTCAATTCGTCGCGAAAATCTCTTTGATTTCTAGCCACCTTTCGCTAAACTTCGCGCCCCGTAAAATGTAATTGATAGGAAGAAGTCATGAAACGTACGTTTCAGCCAAGCGTCATTAAACGCGCTCGCAATCATGGTTTCCGTGCTCGCATGGCCACAAAGAGCGGCCGCCAGATTATTGCGCGTCGTCGTGCAAAAGGTCGCAAGCGCCTATCTGCCTAACGAGGCTTGACTATGACGGTCATTTCTCTACCGTCACGCAGTGATTTCGACGCCGTATTTAAAAGTCCCGACGCTAAAGCTAGCAATCGGGACTTTTTAGTTTTAGCGAAACACCAAGAGCATGCGGTTAGTCATCGCATTGGCTTTGTGACTTCCAAAAAGAAGATTCGCCGGGCCGTGGACAGGAATCGTTTCCGGCGCATCATCCGTGAGTACCTCCGTCACCAGAATGCTGATCGCTGTGCCGACATTGTCGTCATCGCCAGACAAAACCCAGATCGCCTTTGGTCTACCCAATATCAAACCCAGCTCGACCAGGTTTTCACCAAACTCTTCAAAACTCTTCAAAAACCCCATGGCGAATAATCGTATTTTTAGCGTCTTGGCAATTGCGGTAATTCGTTTCTACCGGTACTTTGTGTCCCCATTATTCCCACCATCGTGCCGGTTTCAGCCAACTTGTTCAGCATATATGATTGAAGCCATTGAGACCCACGGGATCTTTCGAGGCCTGTGGTTAGGAATAAGACGCATCGGCAAATGCCATCCAGGACACTCTGGGGGGTTTGATCCGGTCCCTGAGCACAAAGGAAAAACGAGACAAAACTAATGGATATTCAACGTACTGGCCTTCTCGCAGTTTTGGGCATTTTGACCTACGTGCTATTTCTCCAGTGGAACCTTTACACAGAAGCAGACAATCCAGCCAGTGCAGTCTCTGCTCAAATTCAGCCATCAACAGAAGCGCCAAAAGCTGGCGAAGTCCCTTCAAGTTCCGGTGTCGCTCAAGCCCCAATTGCTCCGATCTCATCGAATATCGTTGCTGATCAAATCATTATCAGTACAGCTGCTGCTGACATGGCAATCACACTTAGTGGCGGCGATATCACCCAAGTGTTGTTAAAAGAATTTCCTGTGTCTCTCAAAAACCAAGACCAACCGATTCCTTTACTTGATTACGTATCTCGAACCTATTTTGCGCAAAGCGGTCTTGTTGGCGCAGATGGCCCAGATGCGTCAACTGATGGTCGCCCCGTTTACAAAGCTGAACAGCAACGATATGACATCACTGAACCAACAGATGTCTCGATTCAAGCGACAACTGACACGGGTCTCGTCATTACTAAGACCTTCTCAGTTGATCCGGCTCGCTACGACATCAAAGTCACACATACCATTCAAAACACGTCAGACACTGCAAAAACAGTGTCGCCTTTTGTTCAGTTAAAACGTGATAACTCAGCCGACCCTTCTATTCAAAACTCAATGGGTATGCAGGCATTTCTAGGATATGCGCTTCGCACCGCTGACGAGCGATATCGAAAGGTCTCGTTTTCCGATTTTGAAACAGCGATCGATGCTCGGGAACTCAATACCGAACTCAAAAATAACGCAGTAGCCGGCGGCTATCTCGCGTTATTACAGCATTACTTCACCAGTGCATGGGTGCCATCAGGCGATCAAACCCACCTCTATTCATTTCGCACCAATCAGGATGGCCACTTCATTGGCAGTATTATCAGCCCCGACATCGTGATTCCAGCAGGTGAAACCAAGCAAACTAGTGCAACTTTTTATGCGGGCCCAAAAGATCAAGATGCGTTAGAGGCGATCTCTCCTGGTCTTGAGCTCGTTGTCGATTACGGCTGGCTGTGGTTTATCGCTCAACCGCTGTTTTGGCTGCTGAAATTCATTCAGACATATGTTGGAAATTGGGGCTTTGCGATCATCCTAGTCACAGTGTTGGTGAAAGCCGCTTTCTTCCAGCTGTCGGCTGCTGCTTACAAATCGATGGCAAAGATGCGGAAATTCACGCCAGAGATTACCCGTATGCGTGAGCTCTACGGAGACGACAGACAACGCATGTCTAAAGAGATGATGGATCTGTATAAGCGTGAAAAAATTAATCCTTTAGGTGGATGTTTGCCCATTGTTGTGCAAATGCCTGTCTTTATCGCCCTGTATTGGGTGTTATTAGAATCTGTCGAACTCCGACAAGCACCATTTATTCTGTGGATCAACGACCTTAGCGTGAAAGACCCATTCTTCATTCTTCCGTTATTGATGGGTGTCTCTATGTACATTCAGACCTCGTTGAACCCGACGCCACCTGATCCAATGCAAGCAAAGATTATGAAATACATGCCTGTAGCATTTACATTCTTTTTCCTTTGGTTCCCAGCTGGTTTGGTTCTCTACTGGGTCGTCAATAATATTTTATCGATCGCACAACAATGGGTGATTACCAAGTCGATCGAGAATGCCGATACCCAGCATACATGAGCATATCTGATACAATCGTTGCCTCGGCCACAGCGCCTGGCCGCGGCGCGATTAGTATCATCCGTCTGTCAGGTGACAACAGTCTCCGCATCGCCGAAGCCCTTGCAGGCAAAACGTTCACTCCACGATTGGCAACCTTTGGAAAACTGATTTCAGATGGCCTATTGATTGATACTGGTGTTTGGATTTATTTCAAAGGACCAAACAGTTTCACTGGGGAAGACGTCGTCGAATTTCAGGGCCACGGTGGTCCCGTTGTCATTCAAACCATTCTTCGTACCATCATTGCCCAAGGCGCTCGACTTGCAAATCCAGGTGAATTTAGTCAACGCGCATTTTTAAATAATCGGATCGATCTCACACAAGCAGAAGCCATTAGTGACCTGATTAATGCAACCTCTGTATCTGCTGTTAAAGCGGCAAATCAATCGTTATCTGGGGAATTCGCAAATCGGATTCATGCCATCGTTGCCGACTTAATTCATTTAAGAACGCAAATTGAGGCACACATTGACTTTCCAGATGAAGATATTGATCCACAAAACCTTCGTGAATTTTCAGATCAGTTAACGAATCTTCACCACCATCTTCAATCGTTAAAGCTTGCTGCCAACGAGGGTGCTCGACTCAACCGAGCTTCAGATGTAGTCCTAATTGGTGAACCGAATGTCGGCAAAAGTTCTCTGCTCAATGCATTAGCAAACGAGCCTTTAGCTATTGTGACAAATATCCCCGGCACAACGCGTGATCTTATTCGTCATGATCTTCTCCTCGACGGCATCGAACTCAGAGTCACGGACACCGCAGGAATTCGTGCCACTGAAGATGTTATTGAAACCGAAGGGATTCAAAGGGCGCGCAATGCCATAGAAACCGCTGACATCGCTCTCTGTCTATTTGATGAAAGACACCACACCATCACAGAATCCCTCGTTAATCGCCTTATAGGCGACACTACCTCTGCAGCCATCGGCATTATTCGCACGAAAAATGATATTCAAAGTCAACCGACAATCAATCAAACAAACTATCCATTGATTGAAATATCCGCGGTTTCGGGCTCAGGTCTCAACCAACTGAAAGACTGGCTGCTCAATGAACTCAATCTCAATAGCAACGCTGAAACTCCATTCTTAGCCCGGGAGCGACACGTGATTCAATTGGCAATCGCGCTTAACTATCTTCACCAAGCAATGAGTCAACCCGTTAATCTTGAGACCATTGATCTCTTAGCTGAAGACCTACGACTAACACAAAATGCGTTGTCAGAAATCACCGGATCATTCACTTCAGATGATTTATTAGGCTCAATTTTTTCAACATTTTGCATCGGTAAATGATGTGGATAGATGGTCGATCTCAGAGTGGAACAACCGGTGGATACTATCGGCTGTGGACAAGCACCGTCTTTATGCACATGCCTAGGCCACTTGCTCTAGTAGCTTATTAAGGTTTACGCACAGAGTCTTTTGACGTTTAAATACCTGATAAAACAATAAAAAAATGCCTTTTCCACAGATCGAAAGCCCCGTAATATAAACAACTTCAATAACCTTTTTCTTTAAGTATTCTTTTATATATATGGATTACACACGTTGTTTTGATGTGATCGTCGTTGGCGGTGGTCATGCTGGTAGTGAAGCTGCACATGCAGCTGCTCGGATGGGATGCGATACTCTTTTGGTGACGCATTCGATTGAAACATTGGGTCAAATGTCATGTAACCCAGCAATTGGCGGTATCGGCAAAAGCCACCTGGTCCGAGAAATTGATGCTTGCGATGGATTAATGGCAAAAATTACCGATCATGCAGGTATCCAATTTAGAGTATTGAATCAACGAAAAGGTCCAGCTGTTCGTGCAACACGCGCTCAAGCCGATCGAGTGCTCTATCGTCAAGCCATGCGACATGCCATAGAGACAACGCCTCATTTGACAATTTTCCAACAGCCAGTTTCTGATCTGACCATTGAACATGACCGTGTCACCGGCGTGGTGTTAGCAATGGGATTGGAATTAAAAGCCAAGACCGTTGTGATCACAGCTGGAACATTTTTGGCTGGCCAAATTCATATTGGGATGAATCAACAGTCAGGTGGGCGAGCAGGCGACCCGGCGTCAAATGAGCTTTCGAAGTCACTACGCGATTTACCCTTTCGAATTGCTCGATTGAAAACAGGAACACCCCCTCGTATTGATCGTCGTTCGGTTGATTTAGATTCGTTACCTGAGCAACCCGGGGATTTTCCAACGCCATACTTATCAATGATGAGTCAGGGAACAGAACATCCAACTCAGATTCCTTGTTATCTCTCAAGAACGACTGAAAAAACTCGCGATATTATTTTACAAAATCTCCATTTGAGTCCGATGTATGCCGGAGTTATTGAAGGAGTTGGTCCAAGATATTGCCCATCAATTGAAGACAAGATGGTGCGATTTTCTGATAAGCCAACTCACCAGGTATTTTTAGAACCTGAAGGCTTAACGTCTTTCGAATTATATCCAAATGGCGTGAGCACATCGCTTCCCTATGAAATTCAATTTGACATCATTCGATCAATGGACGGTTGTTCACAGGCCGTGATTACTCGACCTGGATATGCCATTGAATATGATTATTTTGATCCACGTGATCTTCAAGCGACGCTTGAAAGTAAGTTAATCGAGAACTTGTATTTCGCTGGCCAGATCAATGGAACAACAGGGTATGAAGAAGCTGGTGCACAAGGTTTGTTAGCAGGGGCGAATGCTGCGTTACGAGCACAAGGCAAAGACAGTTGGACTGTTGGTCGTGACGAAGGTTATTTAGGGGTGATGGTGGATGATCTTATTACTCTCGGGACGCAGGAACCCTATCGGATGTTTACGTCAAGGGCTGAATATCGTTTGGCGCTTCGTGAAGATAATGCTGATACTCGATTCACCGAAAAAGCTCGATCTCTCGGTCTGGTTAGTGATCAACGATGGAAGCATTTTAATGATCGTCAAGAGCAAATTACTCAGGAAATGCATCGATTGAAATCAACATGGATTCGCCCATCAGATCCGACGATTGAACAATTGAATTCAATATTGACATCACCGTTGAGTAAAGAAACGTCAGCGCATGATTTGTTAAAACGACCAGAAATTCATTATCACGATCTAGTTGAACGCGGTGAATTCTTGGGTCACAAGGATCCATCCGTCTCTTCTCAAGTTGAAATTTTAGTGAAGTATTCCGGTTACATCGATCGGCAAACCGATGAGATCAAAAAATTAAAGAAAAATGAGCAGGTCAAATTACCGACAACGATCGATTATCAATCGATCGTCGGGCTTTCAAACGAAGTTCGACAAAAGTTAATCGATCATCGGCCTGAAACCTTAGCTCAAGCGTCTCGGATATCGGGTGTTACCCCGGCTGCTGTTAGTCTCTTACTGGTACATTTAAAAAAATTAGATTTAATGAATATGGCGAGTTAATGCAGTTAGCCTCGGGGTTAGACATACTCAATCTTGATCTAACGAATCAACAAATCGACGCCCTCAACACGATTTTAGTTGAGCATATGAAATGGAACCAAGTGTTCAATCTCAGTGCTCATCGAACGGAACACGATGTCGTGGTTTATCAAATTTTAGACTCGTTGAGTGTTTATCCGTTTATTTCAACCGGAACACTTTTAGATATTGGAACAGGTCCGGGATTTCCGGGATTACCATTGGCAGTGATCTTCCCAGAAACACAGATAACGTTACTGGATTCAAACGACAAAAAGCTCTCATTTGCTCGTCATATCAAGTCGTTATGTCACTTAGATAATGTCGAAATTGTTCATCAGAGAATTGAAGATGTTCGGGATGATCAGCGATTTGATCAAATAATCAGCAGAGCTTTCACACATCTCAATGGTATGATCGACTGCTCGTTACGATTGCTATCTCCGAAAGGAAGGCTTTTGGCTATGAAGGGCGCGCAAGCCGAAAGCGAAGTCGCCGATGCGCAGATGACATACAGTAATTGTCATATTTCAGTGCATCAATTGCCTCATGTCGTTGAAGAACAACGCAAGGTTGCATTAGTTAAACAGGGATTGGAATGACACGAATTATTGCCATTACAAATCAAAAAGGCGGTGTCGGAAAAACAACGACGTGCGTCAACCTTGGTGCAACCTTGAGTGAAATGGGTCATCAAGTTTTAGTGATTGACTTCGACCCACAAGGAAATGCGACATCGGGTTCTGGTGTGTTGAAACATGCGATCGAACACGATGTTCGCGGTTTGTTGTTAGGGGAATCGTCGTTTCGCGATGTTTGTATTTTAGGGACCGATGCCGGTTATGACTTATTGCCCTCTGATATTCAGCTGACCGAAGCAGAAGTGGGTTTAATCGGACAAAGTCGAGCGCAATTTCGTTTAAAAGATGTGTTGGCAGAACAAGCCGAAAGTTATGATTTTGTGTTGATCGATTGTCCGCCAGCTTTAAGTATGCTGACCATCAATGGATTGATCGCAGCCAATGGGGTAATTATTCCAGTCCAATGTGAATTCTTTGCACTTGAGGGAATTGCGGCTTTAATCGAAACCATCGATCAAGTGAGAGCTGGTCATAATCCGACTCTCGAAATCGATGGTGTTCTTCGAACAATGTATGATCCAAGAACGAGCTTAACACGCCAGGTTTCGCAGCAATTGGAACAATTTTTTGGGGAACGCGTGTTTAAAACCGTCATCCCAAGAAATATTCGTTTGGCAGAAGCGCCAAGTCATGGGTTACCGGTTTTAAGGTATGACCGATTATCGAAAGGTGCGTTGTCTTACTTGGCGTTAGCATCTGAATTACGTAAACGATTGAAATTGAAAACAGCGGCATGACACAGAAAAAACGCGGACTAGGCTTTAACCCTTTGTTAGGGTTGGATCAATCGACTGTAGATGCGGTACTCAATACCGAAAAAACAGATTCTACGATCAAAGGAACGAGTGGACCATCGGGTTTGCTTCAGTTGGCGATCGAAAAAATTGTTCCCAATCCATTTCAACCAAGAACACGGTTTAATGAACTAGAACTGGATGAATTATCAGACTCCATTCGTCAACACGGGGTCATGCAACCGGTTGTTGTGAGACAAACTGTTCGAGGTTACGAGCTAATCGCGGGTGAGCGCCGCTGGAGAGCGAGTCAACGCGCAGGTCTCGCAGAAATACCCGCCCTTGTCCGCGATTTAGATGACCAACAGGTTGCAGCACTTGCGCTTATTGAAAATATTCAGCGCGAACAACTGACAGCCATCGAACAAGCACGAGCCCTTGCAAGGATGCGTGATCAGTTTTCAATGGACCAAACCGCACTGGCAACGATGATTTCATCCAGTCGGTCGAATGTTGCTAACCTGCTTCGTTTGTTGAATTTGTCCCAAGGTGTTCAGTCCATGCTGGAAGAGGGTCGATTAGAAATGGGTCACGCGCGCGCGCTGTTGCCATTGCCAGAAAACATGCAGGTGAAAACAGCCGAAGATGTCTTGCGATCGCAACTGTCGGTCCGACAAACAGAAACTCTCGTGAAGCGATTATTGTCAGACAATTCGAAACGAGATCAGGGTAGTGATCAAAAAGATCCTGATGTGAGTCGTCTGGAAGCAAAGTTATCGGATCGGCTGGGAGCATCAGTACAAATCAAGCCAAAAAGCGGTGGCAAAGGTCATATTGTGATCGAATATGGATCACTCGATATTCTCGATGGCATCGTGGCACGATTAAAAACAAAAGATTGAAATACACGACCTTCGCCTTAGTTTTGCTGATTGTCATTGATCCGACACAATGGAGTGCATATACTCCCGCGACTAATAAATGACGGTAATTGACATGAAACATCCGGCGAAGGTTGTTTTTCTGGTACAAGCCGCACTCACAATGGGCATTGGATCCATTGAATTTTTGATTTTAGGCCCAGCGCATGCGCTTAGCGCAGTGGTGGGTGGAAGTGTTGCGATGATTCCTCAGGGGCTCTTTGGTTTTTGGGTATTTCGGCAACGCGGAGCGCGAAATGCGCGATTAATTGCCCGGAACCTATTCGTAGGAGAGGGGTTAAAGTTGAGTATCACCGCAGTGTTGTTTGCGCTGGTTTGGACAAATGCCGATCAGCTTGAAACCTCCGCGGTACTTGCCGGGTTCGTGATAACGGTCCTGGTTGGACAGCTAAGTCTTCCCTTGATTTTGGGTGGGACTCGAACACACTAATTGGAATCAGTAATGGCGCTTCAAAACCCGACACCTTCTGAATATATCCAGCATCACCTGACAAATTTAACTTATGGCTATCACCCTGAGAATGGTTGGTCTTTTGCTCACGGAGCGAAAGAAGCATCTGAGATGGGCTTTATGGCAATCCATGTTGATACCATGGCGTGGTCTGTTGGTTTAGGCATTTTATTTTGTTGGTTATTCCGCGTAGGAGCCAAAGCGGCTCATGCAGGCGTTCCTACCGGAATTCTCAATTTCGTTGAACTGATGGTTGAGTTCGTCGATAAGTCTGTTAAAGAAACGTTTCATGGCAAAAGTGCGCTGATTGCACCGCTTGCGTTAACGATTTGTTGCTGGATTTTCTTGATGAATCTGATGGACCTTGTGCCTGTCGATTTGGTTCCGTATCTCTTTATGGTTGCCGGTGTCGATTATATGAAAATTGTGCCGACGACAGATGTTAACGCAACGCTTGGGATGTCAATCGGCGTATTTTTGCTGATTATTTTCTATTCGATTAAAATCAAAGGCGTTAGCGGCTTTGTTGGCGAACTGACACTCCAGCCATTTGGCAAGTGGATGATTCCATTCAATTTCTTGCTTGAAGGCGTCGGCTTGATTGCGAAACCTATTTCATTGGCTCTCCGACTGTTCGGTAATTTGTATGCTGGAGAGCTAATTTTCATCTTGATTGCATTGTTGCCGTTTTACTTGCAGTGGTTCTTGTCCGTTCCTTGGGCGATTTTCCACATTCTTGTAATTGTGCTTCAGGCATTCATTTTCATGATGCTTACGATTGTTTATCTATCGATGGCACACGAGCATCATTAATACATTAACGATTTAATTTTAACGTCCTTTAATTGGAGGAAATATGGAAACTGTAGTTGGAATGACCGCGATTGCCGTAGCGCTGCTGATCGGTATGGGTGCACTGGGTACTGCGATTGGATTCGGTATCCTTGGCGGTAAGTTCTTGGAAGGCGCCGCGCGTCAGCCAGAAATGGTCCCAATGTTGCAGGTGAAGATGTTCATCGTTGCGGGTCTGCTTGACGCGGTAACAATGATTGGTGTTGGTATCGCACTGTTCTTCACGTTTGCGAATCCGTTCGTGGCACAGGTTTAAGACGTCCCGATCCTTTGGATGATTTAACCGACCGCGAGGTGTAATTGTGAATTTAAACCTGACCCTAATTGGGCAGCTCATCGCATTTACGATCTTTGTCATCTTCTGTATGAAGTATGTCTGGCCGCCAATTTCTGGCGCGTTGGCAGATCGACAGAAAAAGATCGCTGAAGGCCTTGATGCTGCAGACAAAGCAGCGCGTGACCTTGAAACCGCGAAGTCTCAGATCGAAGATGAACTGAAACAAGCGCGTTCACAGGTAACAGAGCTGTTAGAGCAGGCCAACAAAAGATCGTCACAGATCGTTGAAGAAGCGCAGGACAAGGCGCGCGCGGAAGCCGAGAAGATCATGGCTTCAGCACAAGCGCAAATTGCCCAGGATGCTGCTCAAGCACGGGAAGCGCTTCGCGCTGATGTCGCTCAACTTGCCGTTGTTGGCGCTGAGCGAGTGCTAGGTGCATCTGTTGATCAGGCCGCACACAAAAAGTTGTTAGCCGAGTTGGCTAACGAGCTGTAAGGAGACCGACCGATGGCAGAACTCACCACGATCGCTCGACCTTACGCGAAGGCAGTGTTTGCGCATGCGAATGCAACAAAGGCTCAGTCGTCTTGGAGTGCCTTTTTGAAAAAAGCAGCGTCCGTAACGACTGATTCTGCCATGGTTGAGGTACTGAAAAACCCTGCTGTTACAGCAGAAACAAAGTGCGAAATCCTTGGAGATCTCACCCAAGACGTAACTGTTGATGGTGTAGATGCTTTGATGGAAGCCTTGGCTCACTACGGGCGTCTGCTGGCGTTGCCTGCAATTTCAACTGAATTTGAGACCCTGCTGGCTCAAGGTCAGCAAGCGTTGGAAGTCACGATCACAAGTGCATTCCCGCTGGAGGCTGACGAAATACAGCTTTTAGAGTCAAAGTTGAAAACTCGATACGCAGGCAAAACGATTCGTGTTGAGACTGCCGTAGATCAATCATTGATCGGCGGGTTCGAGATTCGATCAAGTGACACTGTAATTGACGCAACGGTTCGAGGTCGGCTGTCGAAGATAGCCGAGTCATTGACCGCTTAAGCAAAGAGAATTTGAAAGGAAAGTTTCATGGATCAATTGAATCCTTCTGAGATCAGCGAACTGATCAAGCAGCGTATTGCCAAAGCTGATATCGCTGTCTCAGCAAAAAATGAAGGTACGATCGTCTCCGTTTCAGACGGTATTGTTCGCATCTACGGGCTTGCCGACGTCATGTACGGTGAGATGATTGAGTTTGATGGTGGCGTCTACGGAATGGCGTTGAACCTGGAGCGTGATTCTGTTGGCGCCGTTGTATTGGGCGACTATCAGAAATTGGCGGAAGGTCAAACAGCACGCTGTACGGGCCGGATTCTTGAAGTCCCCGTCGGTAACGGGCTTCTCGGTCGTGTCGTTGATTCCCTCGGTAATCCAATCGATGGTAAAGGTGATATCGATTCCGACGGAACGGATGCGATCGAAAAAGTTGCACCAGGCGTAATTGCGCGTCAGTCGGTTGATCAGCCTGTCCAAACGGGTCTCAAGGCGATTGATGCGATGGTGCCAATTGGCCGTGGTCAGCGCGAGCTCATTATTGGTGACCGCCAGACTGGTAAGACGGCGGTTGCGATTGATGCGATCATCAATCAGAAAGGGACTGGCGTAAAGTGTATTTATGTTGCCATTGGCCAGAAGCAATCATCGATTGCATCAGTGGTTCGTAAGCTTGAAGAGCACGGCGCAATGGGCCACACCGTTATCGTTGCCGCCGGTGCTGCTGACCCAGCATCTATGCAGTTTTTGGCGCCGTTTTCGGGTTGCACCATGGGCGAATACTTCCGTGATCGCGGTGAAGATGCCCTGATTGTTTATGATGATTTGTCAAAGCAAGCAGTCGCATATCGTCAGATTTCTTTGCTGCTCCGTCGTCCACCAGGACGTGAAGCATACCCTGGTGACGTTTTCTACTTGCACTCGCGCCTGTTAGAGCGCGCTGCACGTGTTAATGCCGATTATGTTGAGCAGTTCACAGGCGGAAAAGTTAAAGGCCAAACAGGTTCATTAACCGCTTTACCGATTATTGAAACGCAGGCTGGAGACGTCTCCGCTTTCGTACCGACGAACGTGATTTCGATCACCGACGGCCAGATCTTCCTCGAAACAAACTTGTTTAACTCGGGTATTCGCCCGGCGATGAACGCGGGTGTTTCGGTGTCTCGAGTTGGTGGTGCTGCACAGACTAAGATCGTGAAAAAATTAGGTGGCGGTATTCGTCTTGCACTTGCGCAGTACCGTGAGTTGGCAGCCTTTGCTCAGTTCGCATCGGATCTTGATGACGCTACGCGGAAACAGCTTGAGCACGGCCAGCGTGTTACAGAGCTGATGAAGCAGAAGCAATATAGTCCACAGTCAGTTGCTGAAATGGGTTTGGTGTTGTTTGTTGCTAACGAAGGCTTCCTAGACGACGTTGATGTCACCAAAGTGGTTGCGTTTGAAACAGCGCTTCTTGACTACTTTAATACCGAGTACGTAGCACTGCGTGACGAGATTAACGAGTCTGGTAATTACAACGACGACATCGCGGCGAAGCTGAAGGCTTGTGTCGAATCTTTCAAATCATCGCGGACCTATTAAGGTCAGGTAGGAAAGGGGCACAGGCATGGCAGTCGGAAAGGAAATTCGCACCCAGATAGGAAGCATCAAAAACACTCAGAAGATCACGAGTGCGATGCAACTGGTTGCAGCCTCAAAGATGCGTAAAGCCCAGGATCGTATGGGCGCAACCCGCCCATATGCAGATCGTATTTTGGAAGTTATTGGTCACTTGGCCTATGCCAACCCAGAATACAATCATCTGTACCTGGATGAGCGTGATGTAAAGCGCGTTGGATATATTGTAGTTTCGACAGACCGCGGTCTTTGCGGCGGATTGAACGCAAATTTGTTTAAGAAAGTTGTCGCTGAATTGGGCGCGCACCACGGAAACGGCGTTGAAGTTGACTTGGCGGTCATCGGATCGAAAGCGATTGGATTTTTCCGAAGCTTCGGTGGAAACGTTGTCGCAACTGCTGGACAAGTGGGAGATCAGCCAACAGTTGCTGATTTGATTGGTAGCGTCAAGGTCATGATGGATGCGTATGAAGAAGGCAAGATTGATCGTCTTCATGTCGTGTTCAACCGGTTTGTGAATACCATGACCCAGCAACCAACGGTGCAACAGTTGTTGCCGCTGCCGAAAGAAGAGCAAAGCGACTTATCGACAAGGATGGGAACACACTGGGATTATATCTACGAGCCTGATGCTCGCGAAGTGCTGGATGCATTGCTTGTTCGGTATGTCGAATCGCTCGTGTATCAGTCAGTTGTCGAAAATTTAGCGTGCGAGCAGGCAGCGCGAATGGTTGCAATGAAGGCGGCGACGGATAATGCCGGAGAGTTAATTGAAGGCTTAGAGCTGATTTATAACAAGGCTCGCCAAGCGGCGATTACACAAGAAATTTCAGAAATTGTTGGCGGTGCTGCGGCACTGTAAAAACGGATTGTTTTAGGAGAAATACGATGAGTAGCGGAAAGATTGTCCAAATCATCGGTGCGGTCATTGACGTTGAATTCCCGCGTGAGTCAGTTCCTCAGGTTTATGATGCGCTGAACGTTGAAGGGAAGCCGATTGTTCTTGAGGTTCAACAGCAACTGGGCGACGGAATCGTGCGCACCATTGCCATGGGTTCAACCGAAGGTTTGTCTCGCGGTTTGCAAGTGACGAACACGCACAATGCGATTTCCGTCCCTGTCGGAACAGAAACCCTCGGCCGTATCATGGATGTCTTGGGTAACCCAATCGATGAGAAGGGTGACATTGGTGAAAAGGCGCGGATGCCGATTCACCGAAGTGCTCCGACGTTTGCCGAACAAAATGCATCGAACGAGCTATTGGAAACTGGGATTAAGGTTATCGATTTGGTTGCTCCCTTTGCCAAAGGCGGTAAGGTTGGACTGTTCGGTGGTGCCGGGGTTGGTAAGACCGTCAACATGATGGAACTGATCCGTAACATTGCGATTGAACACTCAGGGTATTCGGTTTTCGCAGGCGTCGGGGAACGTACTCGTGAGGGTAATGACTTCTATCATGAAATGACCGAGTCAAACGTTCTCGATAAAGTATCGCTGGTTTATGGTCAGATGAATGAACCCCCTGGAAACCGTCTTCGTGTGGCATTGACTGGCTTGACCATGGCTGAATACTTCCGTGACGAAGGCCGCGATGTTCTCCTGTTCGTTGATAACATCTACCGTTATACCCTCGCGGGTACCGAAGTATCAGCGCTTCTCGGTCGTATGCCGTCGGCTGTTGGATATCAGCCGACATTGGCGGAGGAAATGGGTGTTCTTCAGGAGCGAATCACATCCACGAAAACAGGATCGATTACATCGATTCAGGCCGTTTACGTTCCTGCGGATGACTTGACTGATCCATCACCGGCAACCACTTTCGCTCACTTGGATGCGACGGTTGTATTGAGCCGAAATATTGCTTCTCTGGGTATTTACCCAGCGGTTGATCCACTGGATTCAACATCACGTCAGCTCGACCCATTGGTCATTGGTCAAGAGCACTATGATGTTGCGCGGAACGTGCAATCGATTCTTCAGCGTTACAAAGAGTTGAAAGACATCATTGCGATTCTTGGTATGGATGAATTGTCAGAAGAAGACAAGATGACTGTTGCTCGCGCACGTAAAATGGAGCGTTTCTTATCGCAACCATTCTTCGTTGCAGAAGTCTTTACAGGCTCACCAGGTAAGTATGTGTCCTTGAAAGACACCATTCGCGGTTTCCAGGGAATTCTGAACGGTGAGTATGATCACCTACCAGAGCAGGCGTTCTACATGGTCGGTGGTATCGACGAAGCAGTTGAGAAGGCGAAGAGTCTTTAAGGGGTTCTCATGGCACATACCATGAAGTGTACGGTTGTATCTGCTGAACAGGCCCTTTACGAAGGGGATGTACAGATGATCATCGCTTCAGGTGATCTTGGCGATCTCGGTATAACACCGGGACATGCGCCTTTGATTACCTCACTCAAGCCGGGCCCAGTTCGTCTGGTCTTCGACAATGGTGAAGACGAACTGTTCTTTGTGTCTGGAGGGTTCCTTGAAGTGATCCCATCGCAGGTCACAATTTTGGCGGATACGGCAGAGCGGGCCGAAAATTTGGATGAGGCGGCGGCGCTTCACGCTCAAGAAGAAGCCAAGCGTCTTCTTGATGAACAGCAGTCCGAATTTGAATATTCCCGAGCTGCTGTTGAATTGGCTGAAGCGGTCGCACGGTTACGTGTGATCGACCAGTTGCGTCGACGCCGTGCTTAATATCGTCATTCTGGCTGCCGGAAAAGGCAGCCGGATGCATTCTTCTCTCCCAAAAATCCTACACCATCTTGCAGGTGAGCCATTACTCGGCCACGTGATTGCTACAGCCCAGCAATTGATCGACCACCATGGCGGTCGAATTCGCGTTGTTACAGGTCACGGAGCTGAGCAGGTTGATCCCTTTGTTGAAAGTGCTGGTGCAGAAGTTGTTCATCAATATGAGCAACTCGGAACAGGGCATGCATTACAAGTCGCCCTGAATGACATTGAACCTGAGGGACAGACGCTGGTTCTTTATGGCGATGTTCCTCTGATTCGCGTCAGTGATTTAGAGCCTCTCTTGACAGCCGGTTCTGATCAACTGGTCGTTTTAACGGCTCATGTGGACAATCCCAGCGGTTATGGGCGAATGATCCGCGATGCTGACGGGTCGGTTGTTGGCATTGTTGAGCACCGTGATGCGACCGCCAGCGAGCTTCAGATTCGTGAAATTAATAGTGGAATCTATGCAGCTCCGACTGCGTTGTTCCAGGAATTGTTGCCACAATTACCGAATGACAATGCTCAATCCGAATACTACCTCACCGATTGCGTTCACTTGAGTGTTCAAGCCGGCAAGCCTGTGCAAGGCATTCAAGGCTCAGTCACGGCGACCATGGGTGTCAATGACCGAGCGCAATTGGCAGCCCTTAATCATCTGCTACAAACTGAGCGACGCGCAGCATTGATGGCCCAAGGCGTGACGCTAGTCAACCCAGATACTGTCTATATTAATGGAACCGGGATTTCGATCGGCTCCGATACGGTGATCGAACCGAACGTGACATTAAATGGGCCGATTGCAATCGGCCATCAAGTCACCATCGGTTTTGGTTCACATCTCACAGGCGCCACTATCGGTGACCAGACTGTCATTAAGCCCTATACGGTCATCGATAGCGCGACCGTTGGCTCTATGGCACAGGTCGGCCCGTTCGCGCGCTTAAGACCCGGTACAAACCTCGGAAATTCGACCCATATTGGTAATTTCTGCGAAACCAAAAATGCTGTTGTTGGCGAGGGTTCCAAGGTGAATCATCTGTCTTATGTGGGGGATGCAACCCTTGGTCAAGATGTGAATATTGGTGCAGGGACCATTACCTGTAATTATGATGGAGCTCAGAAGCATCAAACAACCATTGGCAACCATGTGTTTGTTGGATCGAATACAAGTTTGGTTGCGCCTGTCAGTCTTGGTGATGGTGCGACGACTGGTGCCGGCTCAGTCATCACAACTGATGTTGAACCACAAAGCCTTGCCCTATCACGTTCTAAACAGCTAAATATTCAGGGTTATCAACGACCGAAAAAGTCAAAGGACTAATTCATGTGTGGCATCGTCGCAGCCATTGCTCAGCGCCCAGTTCAATCGATTCTGATTGAAGGACTAAAACGTCTTGAATATCGGGGTTATGATTCCGCGGGTCTTGCTACGCTCAATGATCATCATATCGAACGTACTCGTGCACAAGGAAAAGTGGCGGAGCTTGAGGCCCTGTTAACTGATTCGTCAGCACATCAGGGTATTGCCCACACTCGTTGGGCAACGCACGGCGTTCCCAGTGTCCGAAACGCGCATCCTCATCAGTCAGGACGATTTGCTGTTGTTCATAATGGAATTATTGAGAATTTCGACGCCTTAAAAGCCGAATTGATCGCTCAGGGTTATGCCTTTGAGTCTGATACAGATACCGAGACGATTGCGCACTTGTTACATTCTGTGAGCCGATCGATAGATTCATTTGACGTTATTGTTCAAACCGTGATTCGTCGACTCGAAGGCGCATTTGCTCTCGCGATTCTTGATGAGCATACGCCAGGCGTTATTTGGGTTGCGAGACAAGGTAGTCCCTTGGTCATCGGTGTTGGCCATGGTGAGCATTTTGTTGGTTCTGATCAACTGGCGTTATTGCATGTCACGGATCGATTCATTTATTTAGAAGAAGGTGATACCGCGCGCTTAACCGCAAAGACGTTGGAGATTTTCAACGCTGACGGTGAGGCTGTCACGCGCCCTGTTGTTCGCGCTTCGGCGTCAAGTGAGCAGGTATCTAAGGGCGAGTATCGCCATTTCATGGCTAAAGAAATCCATGAGCAACCAGAAGCCGTTCGCTCAACGCTCTTAGGCCGTCTTGGTAAAGATCGTCTTTTATCAGGAATCCTTGGCCCATCAGGCGATGCGTTACTTAAATCAGCACAAGCCGTCCAAATTGTTGCTTGCGGAACGAGCTATCACGCGGGATTGGTCGCAAAATATTGGATTGAAAGCTTGGCGGGTATCCCCTGCCAAGTGGAGATTGCCAGTGAATATCGTTACCGAAAGGTAGTGACTTTACCGAATACGTTATGGATTGCGATTTCGCAGTCGGGTGAGACAGCGGATGTTCTGTCCGCGTTACGACATCTTGATTGTGAGCAGGTCGCAGCGACGCTAGCAGTCTGTAATGTTCCAACTTCCAGCCTAGTCCGGGAAACCGACTTAGCGTTCTTAACTGAGGCTGGACCAGAAATTGGTGTGGCAAGTACCAAGGCATTTACAACACAGTTAACCGTGTTGTTGTTGTTGGCTGGTCTCTTGGCCAAAACGAAAAAAACAACAGATTTTGATGAGCAGAATTTCGTCCAGCAGTTGCAGCAACTCCCCGAATTACTATCAGCGGTTCTTTCAATTGAGCCGCAGGTGAAGATCATTGCTGAGCAATTTGTCGATAAGCAGCACACGTTGTTTCTAGGCCGATCAACCATGAATCCCATTGCGATGGAAGGTGCCCTGAAGCTCAAGGAGCTCTCATATATTCATGCAGAGGCTTATCCGGCCGGCGAGTTAAAGCACGGACCACTTGCCTTGGTCGATGAACATATGCCGGTTGTGGCGGTTGCCCCCAATGATGAGTTAGTTGAAAAATTGCGCTCAAACTTATCAGAGGTTAAAGCACGAGGCGGGCAATTAATTGTTTTCGCTGACTTTGCCGTCGCGACCACCGCTTCTGAGGAGATCACTCAGTGTGTACTCCCTGAAACAGATGCATTGATTGCACCGATTGTGTTTACGCTTCCGCTACAACTGTTGTCTTATCACGTTGCTGTCTTACGAGGGACTGATGTGGATCAGCCAAGGAACTTGGCTAAATCAGTTACCGTAGAATAACCGTCACTTATTTCGAGTACGGATATTTAGCTGCAGCAACTTGTAGAACAGGAAAATCACAACGCCAGTTCCGAGCGTATCGCCAACGACAAAATGGACGGTGTACTGGAGCGCTTGTTCCATCGGAACTGAACCAAGGAACGTCTGTTGAATGGCTGACAGAATTCCTGCACTAAATGAAATCAGCAGTGCAAAAATCATCGATCCGGTGATGGTGAGTTGGCTCTGATCATCGTCACCGAAGACGTCCCATTTTGCTGAATTTAAAAGGTACAACCAGAGAGGGTAGAGAAGAGCAATACAACCATTCAAGATAATCGTTTCAA
>QXYM01000016.1 GCA_009886945.1 Litorivicinus sp. | reverse complement strand
CCCCATCGGTCAGCCCCTGACCACGCTCAAGAAATAAACCCGCCTCTTCGCCAGAATCGGTTAAGACCTTGAGTCTGCCTCGTTTACGCGCGTCGTAATCCAGTGAGATAACAACATCATAGCGATCGGCTTGGTCGATTTTTTCAGTCAATTCGAGCATCAGCAGTCTCCATCAAAATAAGTAATAACGCTGAGCAAGCGGCAAAGACGTCGCGGGCTCACACACCAATCGCTCACCGTCAGCCCGGACTTCATAAGTCTCGGGGTCGACTTCAATTGTGGGTTGATAGTCATTCAGAATCATGTTCGCTTTGGTCACTGAACGGATGTTCTTCACAGCAATCAACTGCCGATTCGTTGCCGACATCCAGTGATTGTCTTGCGCCAACGACAATGCCGACACAAACGTCGCCGATAACCGATCCGCACTCGACCCCATTGCTCCAAACATGGTTCGATAATGCACCGGTTGAGGTGTTGGAATGGATGCATTGGGATCACCCATCGGAGCAGACACGATAAACCCACTCTTTAAAATCAAAGAGGGTTTGGTTCCGAAAAATGCGGGTTTCCAGAGCACGAGATCAGCCATTTTTCCCACTTCAATTGACCCAACTTCGTGCGCAATCCCATGAGCGATCGCTGGATTAATCGTGTATTTGGCGATGTACCGTTTTGCTCGAAAGTTATCGTTCCAATCCGGATCCCACTCCAGGGATCCAAACTGATCTTTCATTTTGTGTGCGGTCTGCCAAGTTCGAGTGATCACCTCACCGACTCGACCCATGGCCTGAGAATCGGACGCGATCATGCTGAAAGCACCCTTGTCATGCAGAATATCCTCGGCCGCAATCGTCTCCTTGCGAATCCGACTGTCCGCAAATGCAACATCTTCTGGAATATTCGGCGACAGGTGATGGCAAACCATCAACATGTCTAAATGCTCATCAACGGTATTCACCGTGTAGGGGCGTGTCGGATTTGTCGATGATGGCAAGATATTAGGCAGACCGGCTGCTTTGATGATGTCGGGCGCATGGCCACCACCGGCACCTTCGGTATGGTAGGTGTGAATGGTTCGACCACCAATGGCCTTTAACGTCTCTTCCACGAATCCTGACTCATTTAAGGTGTCGGTGTGAATTGCAACCTGGGTATCTGTTTCGTCTGCAACAGATAAACAGGTGTCAATGGCTTGCGGTGTCGTTCCCCAATCCTCGTGCAGTTTCAAACCGCAAGCACCTGCTTTCACCTGCTCGATCAGCGGTTCACGATGACTCGAATTGCCTTTGCCCAAAAAGCCAAAGTTCATTGGTTGACCTTCAACTGCACGCATCATCATTTCCATGTTGAAGGGCCCTGGCGTGCAAGTCGTGGCATTAGTTCCAGTGGCCGGACCCGTGCCACCACCGATCATGGTTGTGATCCCCGAAGACAGGGCCTCATCGATCTGTTGCGGACAAATGAAATGAATGTGTGAGTCGATCCCACCGGCGGTTAATAGCTTCCCTTCGCCGGCAATGACTTCAGTTCCAGGACCAATAATCACGGTCACTTGCGGCTGAATATCCGGGTTTCCCGCTTTTCCAATCGCTGCTATTCGTCCGTTTTTAACGCCAACATCGGCTTTCACGATGCCCCAATAATCCACAATGAGCGCATTGGTGATGACAAGGTCCATGCACTCATGGCTCGGCCGTTGCGATTGCCCCATGCCATCTCGGATGACTTTGCCACCACCAAAGGTGACCTCATCACCCGGAACTGCTGTGTCCGATTCCGGAGTGATCCATAAATTGGTGTCGCCAAGCCGAACCGTATCCCCCACGGTTGGCCCATATAACTCTGCATAGGTTTGCCTTGAAATCCTCATTTGGAATCCTCCAACGAACCCATCACCATGCCTCTGAATCCATAGACTTCCCGTTGTCCTGACAGAGCCACCAGTTCGATGGTTCTCTCTTGCCCCGGCTCAAACCGGATTGCAGTTCCAGCGGCAATATTCAGTCGAAATCCTTTGGCTTCTTCACGTGTAAAATCCAAGCAAGGGTTCACTTCAAAAAAATGGTAATGCGAGCCAATCTGGATCGGACGATCTCCGGTATTGGCGACGGTCATGGACTTCGTCTCACGCCCCTCATTCAAGATCAGATCACCTTGCTGAACGCGCACTTCTCCTGGAATCATGACTGCAAGACCTCCTGAATGGGTTCATGGACGGTGACGAGTTTGGTGCCATCGGGGAAGGTCGCCTCAACTTGCACTTCGTCGACCATGTCAGCAACTCCCTCCATCACTTGGTCTCGAGTGATCACAGTACGGCCAAGCTGCATCAACTCAGCCACCGATCGTCCATCTCGAGCACCCTCTAAAATCTCTAAACTGATTAAAGCGACGGCTTCTGGATAATTCAGTTGAAGGCCTCGTGCGAGCCTGCGCTCAGCAACTAAGCCTGCGGTATACAACATGAGTTTGTCTTTTTCACGAGGCGTTAATTCCATCTTATGTTCTCCAAATTCTTGGAAGTTGAACCGATCGGTTAAGTAGGTGTTGCGCGATGATCAACCACAGGCTCTCAAGCGCCATCCGGGTGGTTTCTGATCGATCACTCAGCAATCGAATACTGACTAAATGTGGTCGAATGGCCGTCGCCCCTGAAATCCCCGAGAAATCACGTAATCCATCACGGCAATCCGCGAGGAGCGCCTCGGTAGTATCAAAGGTATCGGGCAACACCAGAATGAGGGAAGCAAAGCTAGTCATCGCCGACAGACCGCTGATCTCATGAAGCACACGAGGGGTGATTTGAAGATGGTCGCGATAGAGCAGTTGCGACTGCCGATGAATCGTCAATGATTGAGAAATCTGTCCTTGCGTAAATGGATGATTGCCGGCGAACCGACCAAAAACCAAATGCTCCCATCCCAAGAACGTGGCATTGGCGGCGATCGAAACCTGCGTATTGAGCGACCCGTGTGCACGATCAAAAATAATGGTGTCTTGCGGCAAATAAGCGCAAAACGCTCCTGGGTCTACCGACAATTGTGCGTTTGCGGTTTGCAGTGAACCATTCGCTCTTGAGCGATACAGCTTTCCTGACGCAGGAGTCGTCAATAGCACATGGGCCTTGGGATGAACACGAAATCGACACGATAAATCATCGCCCGAGACCATCCCGCCTGGAGGATGTAGCAAATAACAATGCGCCAGATCCTCGTCATGAAACAACTTTTGCACACGCAGAGGACCCTCATGAGCAAGGCGCGCCAGTTCCGTTTTTCCCGTACTCGCTCGATGAAAGTCACACTGCAGTCGTGCTTTCCAGGTTGAGTTCTGGTCCAAGGACAGGCATTGGTTCATACCGTCACCAATCCTCTGACAGCCGCTTGATCTACCTCTTGAGCTTGACCCGCCAACTTCACACGACCACGATC
>QXYM01000015.1 GCA_009886945.1 Litorivicinus sp. | reverse complement strand
GCCCGCCTAAATATCCGGTCACTGATGGGTCGATGGCTTCAATCGCGTCGACGCCCGGATCAAAAAATAACCGAAGGAGGGTGTAACCGACCACGATGATGCCGGCAATGATCCAGTATCGGTATCTTGTCAGATGCTTGATCGATGACCAGGCCATTAAGCAGGCAACCACGGTCCCAACGGTGATCAAAAGACCCAGTAAGATACCAAATCCTCCGGCCTGCCATGCCTCTGATACAGGAGGCATCGAGACCAGTACGCCGGCTAACCCACCTAAAGCCGCAAAACCCATCACCCCGACGTTAAAGAGCCCAGCATAGCCCCATTGGATATTGACGCCGAGTGACATGATCGCACTGATTAAACACAGGTTTAGGATGGTCAGAGCCACCGACGGGCTCTGGATTACCGCGACTAAGATCAAAAGTCCGGCCATCAAGCCAAATAGAATCTGATTGCGATACTGCGAGTAGAGGGCATGCATCAGATGGTTTTCCCGCTAAACAACCCGGTGGGTTTGATAATTAATACGATGACCAAAATGATGAAGGACACGGCAATTTTATAATCGGTTCCTAAAATTTGAACCAATGAATCGAGCTCTAAGGTTTCAGGCCCTAAATATAAAATGATCTTTTTATAGGCAAATGTCAGGATGAGTTCACTGAACGCAATGACATAACCCCCAGCGATGGCACCCACGGGATTGCCTACTCCGCCGACGATCGCAGATGCGAAAATGGGCAACAACAATTGCATGTAGACAAAGGGTTTGAAGCTTTTATCAAGGCCATAGAGTGTCCCGGCAATGGTTGCGAGTGCTGCAACTAAAATCCAGGTGATCATCACCACGCGATCAGGATTAATTCCTGACAGTAAAGCGAGGTTCTCATTGTCTGAATAGGCTCGCATGGATTTGCCTGTCCGCGTGTGATTTAAAAACCAGAACATCGCAGCGACGATGATCACCGCGGTGATGATGGTTACGGCTTGGGTCATTCTCAGTGAGAGCCCTTCATCCAGACCAGTCATTTGTTTGAATTCACGCGCTTTCAGAATAAAACGCGTGCCATCAAAGAAGATTTGGTCACCTGGACCAATCATGAAGCGGATCAAGCCGCCCATGAAGAACATGACCCCGATGGAGACAATCAAAAAGATCACCGGATTGGCTTTACGCTCCCGATGGTAACGATAGACAAATCGATCGATCAGTAGCGTCAGTAACACGGTGACAGCAATGCCGACGGGAATGGCTAACAGCGCGGTCGGTAATGGCTGAATGCTGATCCCTGCTGCTTGCAGCCCCCAGGTCACTAGAATGGTGATCATCGCACCAAAGGCCATGGTTTCCCCGTGCGCGAAGTTTGAAAAACGAAGGACACCGTAGACGAGTGTGACGCCGAGTGCGCCAAGCGCGAGTTGAGAGCCATAGGTCAAGCCCGGAATGATCAGGAAGTTGCCGAGCACAGTGAGGGCATTGAGCACATCGACCATCCCTAGCCTCCTAAAAACGCTTTGCGAACTTCTGGGTTGGCGAGTAACGCTTCACCCGTATCTGTAAATCGATTATGCCCTTGCACCAGCACATAGCCTTTATCAGCAATTTCGAGTGCTTGTTTGGCATTTTGCTCAACCATCAAGATCGCAACATCGAGTCGTGCGATTTCGATAATTCGGTCAAACAGCTCATCCATGACGATTGGCGAGACGCCAGCGGTTGGCTCATCAAGCATTAAGACTTTTGGGTGTGTCATCAGTGCACGGCCAACTGCTACTTGCTGTCGTTGACCACCGGAGAGCTCGCCTGCAGGCTGTTTCCTTTTCTCTTTTAAGATCGGAAATAGATCATAGACCTGACTGATGGAATCACTGATGGAATCGGTTCGGATGAATGCACCCATCTCCAGGTTTTCTTCAACGGTCATGGAGGTAAAGACATTGTGAGTTTGTGGCACAAACCCCATGCCTTTGACCACACGTTCTTCGGGTTTTAATGCGGTGACATCTGAGCCGTCGAACAAAATCCGACCTTTTCGTAACGGCAGCATGCCAAAAACGGCCTTCATCGCGGTTGATTTACCGGCACCGTTGGGTCCAACGATGACGGCAATTTCGCCTTTTTCGACGCCAATGGAACAGTCATGGAGAATGTCTGCTGCTCCATATCCGCCTGTCATGTGTTCGCCGAGTAAAAAGCTCATCTTATTTCTTATGTTTCAATCCGGTCCCGAGATAGGCTTCGATCACTTGTTCGTTATTTTTCACTTCGTCAATTGTACCCTCCGCTAAGACCGCACCTTCGGCCATACAAATCACAGGGTCACAGAGTCGTGCAACGAATTCCATGTCATGTTCGATCAAGCAAAACGTATAGTTTCGTTCTTGATTGAGCTTGATGATGGCATCTCCAATTTTGTGCAGTAACGTGCGGTTAACGCCCGCGCCGACTTCGTCAAGAAACACGATTTTGGCATCAACCATCATGGTCCGACCGAGTTCTAGTAATTTTTTTTGGCCGCCAGAGAGGTTTCCAGCAAATTCATCGGCGACATGTTCAATTTCCAAAAATTCGATGACCTCATCAGCTTTGGCTCGAACTTCTTCTTCGTTTGCTCGCACAAGACTTGGCTGAAACCAGGTATTCAACAAGCTTTCGCCGGCTTGATTGGGCGGAACCATCATCAAGTTGTCGCGTACGGTGAGCGTTTTGAATTCATGGGCGAGTTGGAAGGTTCTCAATACGCCTTTGTGGAACAACTCATGAGGTTTGAGTCCGGTGATGTCTTCGCCATCCAAGAAGACTCGCCCCGCCGTTGGTTGGTAAAGACCGGCGATGACGTTGAATAGCGTTGT
>QXYM01000144.1:4287-10990 GCA_009886945.1 Litorivicinus sp. | reverse complement strand
GGCTGCCTTTGCTGCAGCGGCCATCAGTCAAGGCGACCCGATCCGTACCGGCCTTCAGGGATTCGCCTACGATATTCGAACAGCGATTCTACCCTTTATTTTTATCTTTAACACCGACCTACTCTTGATCGATGTGACTGTTCTCCAGGGAGTCATCATCTTTATCGTTGCCGCCGCTGCCATGATGCTATTTGGTGCTGCCACTCAGGGCTTTTGGATTGTCAAGTCGAGGTGGTGGGAAACGGCAACCCTCCTTTTAATCGCATTCACCCTGGTTCGCCCGGGATATTGGATCGATCAAATTCAAGAACCATGGAGCTCGTTAGCCATCAGCGAAGCGACCTTGGATCAAGCAAATCTGGACGGCCAAGTCAGACTGACCATCGAAGGCCCGGATTTCGACAATCCAGATCAACTCACACAACTGGTATTACTGATCCAAGCCGACTCCGCCAATACCCTCGCGAGCGCCTTGGATCAGGCGGGAGTCCTTGCACGCACAGAGCAGGCCTCAATCCTGTTGGACGAGCCCTTCCCGGGTACTGAGAATTTTCAGACGATGCAACGATTCGATTTTTACGGGGACACCCCAGTAGAAATCATTGATATTGCAATGGAACAAACACACCGACTGACGAAGGAATGGATGTATTTACCTGCACTTTTCCTGCTGCTCATTGTCGGATGGTCACAACGAACACGTCGTTCGAAGGAGGTATAAGTGGCCGTTTCTCACTCAATTTTTGGCCGAGCGCCAAAGCTTGACCTGCCCACTGCTGTTGCAGGTGATGGAATTTATCTCATCGATTCCGAAGGTAATCGCTATCTCGATGCCTGTGGAGGAGCCGCGGTGAGTTGTCTTGGTCACACTCCGAAAAAAGTCATCGACCGAGCATGTCAGCAGTTGCAAACCATGGCTTTTGCGCATACTGGCTTCTTTACCTCCGAACCGGCTGAACAGCTCGCCGATGTGTTAGTGAGCCAAGCTCCCGATGGAATCGATCATGTCTATTTCGTCAGTGGTGGAAGCGAAGCCATGGAAGCGGCACTGAAGCTTGCGCGACAATATTTCCTCGAAATTGGCGAGCCTGACCGCACGCACATAATTGGCCGCCGCCAGAGCTACCATGGCAATACTCTTGGTGCACTTGGGAGTGGCGGCAATCAATGGCGGCGTCGACAGTTCGAGCCACTGCTACCAACCCACATGAGCCACATCAGTCCCTGTCACTATTATCGATGGGCCAACCCGGGAGAAACACCGGAAGCCTACGGTTTGCGCGTTGCGAATGAACTGGAACAAGAAATTTTACGCATCGGTGAAGGCCGAGTCGCCGCCTTTGTCGCTGAGCCAGTTGTTGGTGCGACGATGGGGGCTGTTCCGGCGGTTGATGGGTATTACAAGCGGATTCGAGAGATTTGCGATCAGTATGGTGTGTTGTTGATACTCGATGAAGTCATGTGCGGCATGGGACGAACCGGTCACCTGTATGCCTGTGACCACGACCAAGTGAAACCTGACATGCTGTGTATCGCCAAGGGCCTCGGAGCAGGAATTCAGCCCATCGGTGCGATGCTATGCCAACACTTCATCTATCAGGCGATTGTTGACGGATCTGGGTTCTTTCAGCATGGCCATACCTATATGGGACATCCAACCGCCTGTGCAGCCGGTTTAGCTGTGATGGAAGAGCTCACTGCACCAGGAATGATGGAGCATGTTCAGGCAATGGGCTCGCTCCTTCAGAGTTCTTTGAATGCCTCTCTGGGATCCCACCCATGGGTTGGAGATATTCGTGGACGCGGTCTTTTTGTTGGCATCGAGCTGGTTGGTGATCGAGAGACCAAAGCCCCATTAGACCCTGCTTTGAAAACTGCCAGCCAAATTAAGAAAGTCGCGATGAGTCATGGATTGATGTGCTACCCAATGTCCGGAACCATCGATGGCCAATTAGGTGATCATATTTTACTGGCACCGCCGTTCATCATTGAGGCGGCTGATGTTCAGATCATTTCCGATCGCCTGACACGTGCGATTGGCGATGTCAGTGCCAATCGAGATCGTGCAGCGTGACGTTTATCATGGTCGCGCCGAACGGTGCGCGACGAACCACTCTCGACCACCCAGCAGTCCCGGTCACCGACCAGGACTTAGTGCAAACTGCGGTGGCCTGTTTTGAGGCTGGAGCTCGAGGAATTCACGCGCACATTCGCACGAACGATCAACTTCACCTTTTGGACGTTGAACGCTATGAAACATTAATCACGCAATTACATAGCCGCGTCCCTGCGCTTTCGGTTCAAGTGACATCCGAAGCGGCAGGCATTTACGAAGCCGAGGCTCAAATCGATTTATTAGCGCGAATTCAAGCGCCATGGGTCTCTGTTGCAATTCGTGAAATCCTGCGCGCACAGGAACCGAGAGCCTTGACGGCTTTTTTCGCGGAACTGCTCGCCAAAACCCGCGTCCAGTTTATCTTATACGACGCTGACGACCTCAAGACGCTAACCGCATTGGTCGATCAAGGCATCATTCAGACAACATCTCTTGAGGTGCTTTATGTCCTCGGGCGATATTCGAAAGATCAAGAAAGCACGCCTGATCAACTGGATCCGTTTTTAAAAACAAGGGATGCACAGCCGAAAGAGCTACAACCCACGCGTGAAATGATTTGCGCATTCGGACGAGGCCAAATTCCATGTCTGCTCCGTGCTGCATCAGAAGGCATGGATCTTCGCATTGGTTTTGAAAATGGAATTTGGCTACCTGACGGGACCATTGCGTCTGATAACGCCGATCTCGTCCGCACCCTGGTCGACTTACTTCCTCACTGATCCCCCAGAAGCAAGCATGACGATCCCAGAGCCGATGATCAGGGTGCTCCCGATTAACATCATGGCGTTCACTTCCTCGTCAAAAAACACCACAGCCAGACCGAGCGCAAAAATCAACCGGGTGTAGCGAAAGGGAGCAACCACTGCAACGTCGCCACCGCGAGTCGCCATGACCACACAGAAATAGGCCCCGGTGCCACACAGAGTCGAAATCACTAACAGTCCAATGTGTTCAACTGTGATCCCGCCAAAGGCGCCAAAAAACGGAATCGTGACCACTCCAGCCATCAACAATGCGAAAAATGCCCAGAAAGACACCGACAGCGCAGGAACAGTGACTGAGATCGAGCGGGTGATCGCATCGCGAAGGGCCAAAAAGACAACACCGATGACAGCCGATAAGGCCGCAGGTTTAAACCCCTCAAGACCCGGTTGGATCACACACAAAACGCCGAGAAAACCCATACCAATCAGTGCCCATTGACGAACACTGACATGTTGCTTCAAGAACACAGCGGCTGCGAGCGAGACCGCCAGTGGTGTGGCTTGTAAAATCGCCGAGGACGCAGACAGTGACGCGTAAACGATCGCGATCACGAAAAAAATCGCCGAAGCCAACTCAGCCAGCGTCCGGATAATAAACCAGGGTTTGCGGACTTGGGCTGTCACTAGGCTCACTCGAGTGAAGCACGATACCGTCCCGAATACCATCAAACCACCCGCTCCGATGAGCATGAGGACCTGTGAAATCGGCATCGTGGCAGACAACTGTTTGATCACTGCATCTTCGATCGCAAAGCCTGCCATCGCAATCACCATAAACAGAATGCAACGGACGTTATCGTCAGATGATGGGGGACTAGTCACTCGGCTGAATTTGGTAACCGGCGACCGGGAGATGAACCACCACATTACCGACTTGCGGGTCTTGATGATCAATCGATACCCTGACCCGATCTAGATAACGTAAGCGACCAATGATCGGGGGATCTGAGGTTTCAGCTTGGGGTCGAATCAAAACCGGCATCCCTTCACTCAGTCCTGATCCAATTTGCGCTTCTACCCCTCGTGGGGCGATGGATTCTGCCTGCAAAGCCATCATTAACGCCGACTCAGCCGATAACTCTTCATGACGATCAGTGCTTTGTTCGTGGACGTTGCGTTCAATACGCTCAATGCTTGGAAATTGCGATAAAAATTCTGGACCGACATCCCAACGCCCTCGGATAAACCATGCCACGTAAGCAATGCTGACATCAGCGTATGACAGTGACTCAGTCAAATAGCCTCCAGTATCCGACAAGCCTTGATTGATTGAATCCAAATGCGCGGCGAGTTGCCGAATCACTCCCGGCAATTGCGCCTTCAGCCCTTCCGGTGTCCAATTAGGTCCAAAATATAACCCACCGCGGTCTTGAATGAATTCAGGCGGCGCTGTATCGAGTGCTGATGTCAGAATCACTCGAGCGGCTAAATTAAACACCGTCCCATCCACCCAATCGGTAAAGGCCAAGATTTGTCCGCGCTGTCGTGTCGGTAGTAACGAACTTGTCGCAGTCAACTCAGAAATGGCCCTCACGATATTTTGCGTATCGCAGTAGATGTCTGCTCCATTTTGCAAGACGGGCGTTCGACGATAGCCGGCCGTGAGTGGCATCAGTAACGGTTTTGGCGGAACACGTGGAATCTCGACGGACTTCCATGATGTGTCGACCAATCCTAGCGCTAACCGGATTTTGTGAGCAAAAGGAGACGGCCAATAATGATGAAGAATCAGGTCAGACATGAGAGCAATCGCCGTTAACAATTAGGCTGTGACGGTATCACAGAACGACAATCACAGTCGTGATTCGTTGAGGATTCTAGATACGAAAATAAGACCACATGCAGAACCCTCGTTCCGCAAGACCCCCGTGCCAATTAGACGATCGGTTTCAGGACTCATGCCGCCCCCAAGAGCTCGTTTGGGCTCTCGGGAAACGGCATGTATTCGTCAGTTTTGGTTCGGCGAATACTCCCGCGCCGTCTGAAACACTCGGTGCGTCACAAAGACCCCTGTGATCACCGCAATGTGCCCCAAAATGTTGTACCCGATAAAGGTCAGCTCGGCCGTGTAGATCCCGAAAATTACACACCACATGCCTGCCAAGACGACCGACATGGTGTATTTAAATTCTCCGGGAGCGCTTGATAACGCATTCCAAGTGGGGTCGAGAAACTGTGAGATAGTCATCGTATGAACTCCTACTGTGTTTCTCCTCCATGAGACCGCTAATCCACACCTCAAGTTAAAGCGTCCGCTCGACTTGTCTAAGATCGTTTTGATCTAATACGTTGATTTTTGTTATAAAAATATTTATGAAGCTCATCGTTTTTGCAACCAAAGACGTTCGCGGGCCCAAATCGAAGACTCAACAACCGATTCAATGACGCAATGCGACGAACAACTACAACCTTTTTTGATGGTTTTGCCGTGACTCAAGATGACTCGAGGGTACTCGGTGATTCATGAGAGGTCTTGAAAAGCGCACGGATTCGTGTTCACGCGTGAGTACGTATCATCAAGATGTGGTTGTCGATCACAGGTCCTTAGAACGAACCGGCAACTTTCTGAAGCCTGACCTGAGCCCCAACTTTCATCCAATTTTTCGTAGAGTTTCCGACATCAATTTCCCTCAAGCAGCCAGCTTCTGCTGAGCGAGTTTTTTCACAAATTCAGCTGGTGATAAATTCCTTTTATAAATGGGTGTCAACTTTGAAAGTTAAATCTAATCGTATCCACACTACGATAAATAAAACAAAATAAAACTCACTCCCACTCTATTGTAAAAAATCAACTTTTATCTTTTTTTATCAATGACTTATATTCATCCAAATAGGTAATACCATGAAAAATACCATGTTCAGAATTTGCTGCTAATCGCCTTGTAAATTTTCACGAGAACGCTCTCAGGTTGCGCAGCCAGCTTGGTTGACTTACCAGACCCATTGGCATAGGCTTTGGCATATGCCCGGTAACCCCAAGGATACTTCAATGTCAACTTCCGAACGCCACGTACGACTCTTTCGCAACGGGCGCAACCAAGCCCTGCGTATCCCTCGCGAGTTCGAGCTTGAAGGAGAGGAAGCAATCATTCACAAAGAGGGTGACCGACTGATCGTGGAGCCAATTCGTAAAGGCAGGTTGCAGGCACTGATTGCCACCCTAGAACCCCTGACTGAACCCTTCCCCGATATCGATGACGACCTGCCTCCACTGGATGACGTTCGACTATGAGTGCGTCGCTGGCGTATTTACTGGATACCAATATCCTGTCCGATCTTGTCCGCAATCCGCAAGGCATAGTAGGAGCACGGATCACCAAGGCAGGCGAGGAAACTATCTGCACCAGCATCATTGTAGCCGCAGAACTTCGCTATGGTGCGGCTAAGTCGAACTCTGGGAAACTTGCGGAACGCATCGACCTGATCCTCTCCGCACTGACAATCTTGCCGCTGGAAACACCCGCTGACCATCAGTACGCCACATTACGGCATCACCTCACACGTCAGGGAACACCCATTGGACCCAATGATCTGCTGATTGCTGCACATGCTATCGCAAGTGACCTAACAGTTGTCACTGCCAATGTCGGGGAGTTCTCGCGGGTGCCGGGGCTGAAAGTGGAGAACTGGCTACAAGATTAACCAACGACACCAGATCTAACCGCGGGGATTAGTCCTCGCTATTTCTGCAGTGACTGAATCGTTTATAGCAGCTCTGAGAAAATCGAGACCACAATCGATTCGCCGCAAATAAGGCTTGGCTCATTACTATCTGCTGTTGCCTGCCAATACCAGTCACTCCCACTCAATGGTGGCAGGTGGC
>QXYM01000144.1:3064-4277 GCA_009886945.1 Litorivicinus sp. | reverse complement strand
GTAGTAGTGAGGACTTTTACGCAGTTCAATTACTTAGTAATCGAAAACCACTCCCACTCTATGGTGGCAGGTGGCTTGGAACTAACGTCATACACGACGCGACTCACATCTTCTATCTCATTGATGATTCGACCTGACACGCGCTCAATGAACTCATAGGGTAAATGCGCCCAACGAGCTGTCATAAAGTCAATCGTCTCAACTGCTCGAAGTGCCACAACCGGAGCGTAACGGCGCTGATCGCCAACAACCCCGACAGAGTTTACCGGCAAGAAGACCGCAAATGCCTGCGAGACCTTGTCGTACAGGTCAGCCTTTCTTAATTCTTCAATAAAAATGTGATCCGCTTTGCGCAAGATATCAGCCGATCGCTTATGCACCTCGCCCAAGATACGCACACCGAGTCCTGGCCCCGGGAACGGGTGGCGGTAAACCATCGACGGAGGAAGGCCAAGGGTGACACCGAGAATCCGAACTTCATCCTTAAACAGTTCGCGTAACGGCTCAACAAGCTCCATCCGCATATCCTCTGGAAGACCACCAACGTTGTGGTGACTTTTAATCACGTGAGCCTTTCCTGAGGCAGCACCTGCAGATTCGATCACATCCGGATAAATCGTCCCTTGAGCAAGGAAACGAACATCACTTAACTTAGCGGCCTCTTCTTCGAATACCTCAATAAATGTCCGACCGATAATCTTGCGCTTTCGCTCCGGATCAGCTTCCCCTTTGAGGGCTGTTAAGAAGCGGTCTTCCGCGTTCGCTCGAATGACTCTAACACCGAGGTTCTGCGCAAATGTTTCCATCACTTGCACACCTTCATTGAGGCGCAATAAACCGTTGTCCACAAACACACAAACCAGTTGATCACCAATCGCTTTGTGAAGAAGTGCCGCAACTACAGAGGAGTCGACACCCCCAGATAATCCCAACAAGACCTGACCATCGCCAACTTGTTTGCGTACCTCGTGGATCGCGTCATCAATGATATTTTCAGGTGTCCATTCTCGACCGCAACCACAAATCCCATGCGCAAATCGGGCGAGCATCTCAGATCCGCCCTCTGAATGAGTCACCTCAGGATGGAATTGCAGGCCATAAATTCTGCGTTCGTCATTGGCCATTGCGGCGATCGGCGCATGAGCACTGGAACCGATCACCTGAAAGCCTGGTGGCAACTCAACCACTCGGTCGCCATGACTCATCCAAACCG
>QXYM01000144.1:0-3054 GCA_009886945.1 Litorivicinus sp. | reverse complement strand
ACCGATAACGATCCTGTCTCGGATAATCCAGCCAATAGCGACGAATCATCTTCAATAACAAGATCGGCGTGACCGAACTCTCGTAATTGACTCGATTCCACACGGCCACCCAGCTCTTGAGCCAACGCTTGCATCCCGTAGCAAATGCCCAAAATTGGAACGTTTAAGTCATACACCTCTTTGGGGATTGTCCAACCTGCTGCATCGGTTGTTGACTCAGGGCCTCCCGACAACACCACTCCCTTTGGAGAAAAATCAGTGATCCGTGCAGGATCTACGTCGCAAGGAAGGATCTCTGAATACACCCCGTGCTCGCGCACCCGGCGAGCGATCAGTTGGGTGTACTGCGATCCAAAATCCAGAATCAGCAGTCGATCAGCATGAATATCCATCGTTATTTCACTCGGTAGTTAGGTGCTTCTTTCGTGATCGACACATCATGCACATGAGATTCTTTAACACCCGCTCCTGAGATTTTCACGAAACTAGGACGTGAACGCATTTCTTCAATCGAAGCACACCCTGTGTATCCCATGGCTGCGCGAAGCCCTCCCATCATCTGATGAACGATCCCTGACAGAGGACCTTTACAGGGGACACGTCCTTCCACACCCTCGGGAACGAGCTTCTCAGCACCGGCACTGGCATCCTGGAAATACCGATCCGACGACCCTTCCCGCTGCGCCATGGCACCGAGCGACCCCATCCCACGATAGGACTTGTAAGCTCGGCCTTGGAACAATTCCACTTCACCTGGAGCTTCGTCAGTACCGGCAAGCAACGAACCAACCATGACCGTCGATGCACCCGCTGCGATCGCTTTTGCGATATCACCGGAATATCGAATTCCACCGTCAGCAATTAACGGAATTCCAGACCCCATGAGTGCTGACGCAACATTGGCAATCGCTGAGACCTGTGGCACACCAACCCCGGCAACAATGCGGGTAGTACAAATCGAACCCGGACCAATACCCACTTTCACAGCATCCGCACCGACTTCAACAAGTGCCTTGGCTGCTTCCCCAGTCGCAATGTTTCCACCGATCACGTCAACCTGTGGAAAGGTTTGTTTGATCCAGGCGACTCGATCCAAGACCCCCTGAGAGTGACCATGCGCTGTATCGACGACCAAAATGTCAACGCCGGCCTCGACTAAGGCACCCACACGCTCTTCACCCTCGGCGCCTGTTCCGACTGCAGCGGCAGCTAATAAGCGCTTCGCCGCATCTTTGGCAGCATTGGGATGACTCTCGGCTTTCATCATATCCTTGACCGTGACAAGACCCTTCAATCGGAAGTCGTCGTCCACCACCAACACTTTTTCGATCCGGTGTTTGTGAAGTTTTGTTTGAATTTCCAAATGGCCAGCACCCTCAGTCACCGTGACCAAACGATCCTTAGGCGTCATCACATCGCGGACCAACACATTGAGATCCGGAACGAACCGAATATCGCGACCGGTGACGATACCGACCAAATTATCACCTTCCACGACAGGGACACCGCTGATGTTGTGATGACGTGTGATGGCGAGTAGTTCGTGGATCGTGATGTTGGGAGCACAAGTCACCGGATCCTGAATAATGCCTGTCTCGAATTTTTTGACTTTACGGACTTCCAAAGCCTGCTGCTCGATGGTCATATTTTTATGCAGAATCCCGAGGCCTCCCTCCTGAGCCATCGCGATCGCCAGTGACGCTTCAGTCACAGTATCCATCGCCGCTGACAATAAGGGCATGCTAAGCTCAATGTTGCGCGTGATTTGAGTTTTCAAGCTGACATTAGCAGGAATGACGTTTGAATAACCCGGAACAAGCAGCACATCATCAAAGGTCAGGGCGTCTTCGGCAATCCGTAACATGAGTAAGTCCTTGAACGTGGCGGGTAATCGCATAGTTTAAGGAGTTAAGGGGTGTCGGAACAAGTGAGCGAAGCCGAAAATGCGCTAACAGTCTCTTCGCTGGCCGCTCTACTGACCCAAGCGCTGACTGAATTCTTCCCTCGAGCCGTGACTTTGGATGCGGAAATCAGCAACTTTAAAACCTATCCGTCAGGGCACTGGTATTTTTCCTTAACCGATGGTGAAGCCTCGTTAAGCGCTGTGATGTTCAAGGGGGCCAACCGACTGGTCCGACTCGTCGCTCGTAATGGACTCAAAGTTCGTGTCCGCTGTGAGGTGAACTTTTACCCACCAAACGGACGACTGCAGTTGATCGTCAAACACATGACCGAAGCAGGTGTGGGTGACCAAAAAGCAAAACTCGACGCGCTGAAAGCCAAACTGATCGCCGAGGGCTTGACTGATTTAACTCGTAAACAATCCTTACCAGCGATGCCTCGATGTATCGGTTTGATCACCTCGCCAAAGGGCGCTGTGATTCGCGATATGTTGACGATTCTGAAAAAGCGCTGGCCGATCGCAAGCATTCGATTCTATTCGGCAGCGGTTCAAGGGGAGACTGCTCCAGAGGAGCTCGTTTCAGCCCTACGACGAGCCTCTGAAGAAGGCATCGCCGACGTTCTCATCATTGGACGCGGCGGCGGGGCTTCTGAGGATCTCAGCGCATTTAATGATGAACAACTATGCCGCACCCTGGCCAATTGCCAAATTCCCGTGATCTCCGCGGTCGGACATGAAACCGATACTGGGCTGACCGATCTAATCGCTGACGTCCGGGCCGCTACGCCATCGCAAGCAGCAGAACTGGCAACACCGGACGTCTTCGACATCACCCGGCGATTACATCAATACCAAGATCGTCTCGTCTCACGTGCAGATACATTGATCTCACTGGCACAGCAACGACTGGAACTGGTGACACATAGACTCTCAAGCGGCGTCACGCAACACACCAATCAATCCCGGGATCGACTGCGACAACTCGAACGAAAACTCGTGCCCCCGACGGAGTACATCGCCTTGAAACGTCATGATGTCCGATCCATCCAGTCGCGCTTGCAACAGGCCGCGGATCAGCGCATCAAACACACTAAAATCGCCCTGGCTCATCTCAGCGCTCAACTGGATACTTTAAGTCCTGTCTCTTATAC
>QXYM01000143.1 GCA_009886945.1 Litorivicinus sp. | reverse complement strand
AATATTCAGCCCGCCATGTATCCTCAGTTGCTGCTCTGGATCATTGGCGTGATGGCATGTCTCTTGCCCTTTGAACATATTTTGCTCACCAAGAAAGGGAAAAATATTGATAAGGCTCGCAGCGAAGCGATCCACCCGCTGACCAAAATCACGATTGCCTTTCTGATTACAATCGTTCTGGCGGCACCTTATTTAGGGATGCTTCTCACGATGATCACGATCTGTTTGGTCATGCCGAGGCTTTGGGGATATCAAAAGCTCATCCCGATTTTACTGTTCGCCGGAGTCTTCCCCGTGGTTGTCTCTCTCGTTTTTTCAAAAGTCCTGAGTGTCTATTTCGATTCAGGAATTTTTGGCATTGCTTTATAACAATTAAAAAGGTTCAAGTCTGATGGATCCAATTATTGAAGGTTTTTCACTCCTCTTTGAGTTAGAAAACATCATCCTTATCACCCTCGGTGTATTGATCGGCGTTTTAGTCGGAGCACTGCCAGGTCTGAGTTCACCGATGGCGATTGCTCTTTTGACACCGTTTACGATCCAGCTCGAACCCATTCCAGCAATTGCCATGATGGCTGCACTGTATTGCGCAGGGACCTTCGGTGGATCCATCACTGCGATTCTGATTAACGCCCCAGGCGCACCACCTTCTGTGGCGACTGCATTAGACGGGTATCCAATGGCAAAACGTGGAGAACCCGGGCGAGCACTCGGTCTTGCCACAGTTGCGTCTGTATCCGGAGGCATCATCAGTCTGTTGATCTTCATCGTGGCCGCTCCAACACTGGCTGCTGTTGCTCTTGAATTCAGACCACCTGAATATTTTGCCTTGGCTGTCTTTGCGCTTTCCATGCTGGCCTCAATGACCGGCAAGAGCTCATTGCGTAATCTCATCGCAGGTGCCGTAGGTGTGTTACTGGCAACAGTCGGTATCCACCTGACGACTGGTGTCGAGCGATTCACCTTCGATATTCCAGATCTTGACGAAGGGATTCACTTCGTCCCTGTGCTGATCGGACTCTTCGCTATGGGGGAGTTATTAAGTCAATCAAGCACATTAAACAATGCAGTGGAGCGCATCGAGGCGAATGCGATGAAGTTGCCAACCTGGAAAGAATTGAAGGAACTGAGAAACTGCATCCTGCGCTCCTCTGGCATTGGTACTTTTATCGGAATTTTGCCTGCCGAAGGATCAACCGTCGCCGCGATTGTTGGCTACAACGAGGCAAAGCGCTTTAGTAAGAAAAAAGAGGAATTTGGCACCGGCACTCCAGAAGGTATCGTCGGGCCTGAGTCAGCCAATAACGCAGCGGCTGGCGGCGCTATGGTACCAACATTAGCATTGGGAATTCCTGGTTCAGGCTCAACAGCATTGATCCTTGCCGCACTCATCATGCACGGATTCAGACCAGGACCCTACCTTCTTAATGAAACTCCAGAATTCCTCTATGCAATTTTTGGAGCCATGCTGTTTGCGAATATTGCGTTCTTGGGAATCGGATTGGCAGGTGCAAAGTTCTTCTCGCTAGTCACATTTATTCCGAAACAGTTACTGTGGCCCGCGGTATTCATTTTTGCAGTGATCGGCGCCTATTCGTCAAGTTCATCCTTTGTTGATGTCTACGTCATGTTGATTGCCGGCCTGGTCGGATATTTCATGAACCGGCATGGATTCGGTGCGGCACCACTGGTCATGGGACTCATCCTTGGCAAGATGGTCGAAGAAGCCTTTAGTCAATCCATGATTATCTATGACAATAACTTCTGGGCGCTCATGGAAAGTCCAATCGTATTGTTCTTCTTCGCGTTGACCGCGCTGAATCTCTCAACACCTTTCTGGACTGGTTTCAAAAACAGGAAGGCTGCAGCGTGAAACAGATGAATGCTGTCGCCGTCATCACTGGCTCGGCCCGCAATATCGGTCGAGCGACAGCGCTTCAACTCGCTAACCTTGGGTTTCATATCGTTCTTCATACGCGAAGCGATGAGGCGAATTTGAATCAAACAATTGCACTCGTTCGACAAACTGGTGTGCTATGTGAAGGGGTCACGGGTCAGCTTGACGAGCAAAGGACAATCGATGAGCTTGCCAAAGCCGTCAAGGCAATGGGGATCTGCCAAGTACTGGTGAATAATGCCTCTGTGAGAAAGACCAAAGCCTTTCTTGAGACAACGCTTGACGACTGGCACGAGGTCTTTCGAATTAACTGCGATGCACAGTTTTTGTGCACGCAAAAATTTCTTCCCGATATGCTGAATGCTGGCTGGGGTCGAGTGATTTGTCTCGGCGGCCTGTCTGCACACACCGGCGCTATCGAGCGTGCCGCGGTAGTCACATCCAAATCCAGCGTTCCTGGGCTGGTGCGCGCATTGGCCGTGGAATTTGCCGACTCTCAGGTGACCTTTAACTGCGTCGTTCCCGGTCATATCGAAGTGGAGCGCTCCAAAGATGCGGGAGCAAGGCTTAAGCATCCGAATTTTGAGGGACAAAACGTGCCTTATGGTCAGCCTGAAGATGTCGCCCGAGTGATCTCAATGCTTGTCGGTCCAGATAGTGGCTTCATCACAGGCCAAACCATTCACGTCAATGGCGGAGCGTTCTTGCCATGACCCAACGCATACTGGCTGAACAGATTGCGACCATAGCGACGAGTGACACTCCTGTGCCTACGGACGTCAGAGCGATGCTACATCGAGTAACGCTCGATGCTTTCGGCCTCATGCTCGCCGCACGTCAAACCGATTACATCGAAGCCCTTAAAGCGTCATGTCTCGATCAGGGGACAGCAACTGCGTTCGGTCACGGATCAGGTTTTACAGTGCAAGACGCAACCCTCATCAACGGAACAGCGGTACACGGAGAAGACTTCGATGACACGTTCGAAGGGACGCCTGTCCATGTCTCTTCAGTCATCGTACCAACCATGTTAGCCATCGCTGAACGTGAAAATATCTCGCGCGATCGTTTGATCAATGCCATGGCGCAAGGCTCTGAATTAATTTGTCGACTCGCGCTCGTTGCTCCCACCGCGATTCATCGACAAGGCTTTCACCCAACCGCAATCTTAGGTGCATTTGGAGCCTGTTTAACAGCCTCAATTGCCTATCAGCTGACACCCAAACAAACTGCGTCCGCTCTCGGGATTGTCGGATCAATGGCATCAGGCATCATCGAATATTTAGCGGAGGGAACCTGGACGAAACGGATGCATCCCGGATGGGCAGCAGCAGCCGGGATCAAATCCGCAGTCATGGCGCGGTCAGGTTTTGAGGGACCGCGAACGGTCTTCGAAGGAACACACGGAATTTTCAAAGGGTTCGCCTCTGACAGTATCCAGGCAGACTTCGCGCATCTAGAAACCTTCGGTCAGGAATGGATCTCAGCAGGTCTCGCATTTAAACCCTATGCGTGCGGGACGATGACGCAACCCTTCGTGGATTGCGCCATCCGAGCATCCAAACAATTCAAATTCACGGATGTGCAGCGGATTCATGCGCACGTTGGCGAAGGGACAGTCCATCGGCTTTGGGAACCACTCGAGGAAAAAAGACGCCCCTCGACACCATACGGAGCAAAGTTCTCAGTGCCTTATTGCATAGCGATCGGTTTTCTCGATCAAAAAGCAGGCCTTCACGAATTCACCGAACAGCAACTCGAGAGGCAAGACCTCAAAGACCTTACTGCAAAAATCGACTATTCCATCAATCCTGACGACCCCTACCCCGCAGAATATGCAGGTTGGATTGACGTCACTGACAACCACGGTCAAGTACACAGCTTTCAACAACCTTGCCTGAGAGGCGGGAAGAAGGAGCCGATGTCTCAATCAGAACTCGACGACAAGTTCACTAACAACCTGCTCTTTGCCGGATTGCAATCGAACGACGTTCAATTAGCCAAGGACAGCATCTACCATCTCTTTTACTCAGAACAGAACATCCGAGAGTGCTTAAAAACACTGACAACAATCGGAGGGAAACGATGAACTTACCACTTGCTTCCACAGCGCTCAACGGGATCCGGGTCATCGACCTTTCCCGCGTTCGCTCAGGACCCACGGCTGTCCGGCAATTTGCCGACTGGGGTGCTGATGTGATCAAAATCGAACCGCCTGAATCAGTCGAACCGGATGGCTCATTGGGCGCTGGTCGAAACACCGCCGACTTTCAAAATCTTCAACGTAACAAACGCAGCATCACCCTGAATCTCAAATCTGAAGAGGGGATTCGAATTCTCAAAGAACTCGTGAAAACGGCAGATGTTGTCGTCGAAAATTTCCGTCCCGATGTGAAAACACGGCTTGGAATCGACTATGAGAGCCTCAAAGCGATCAATCCACGAGTGATTCTTGGTAGCATCTCTGGCTTCGGACAAGACGGACCTTACGCCAAGCGCCCTGGATTTGATCAAATTGCGCAAGGCATGGGTGGCCTGATGTCAATTACCGGCGAACCCGGAAGTGGCCCAATGCGGGTTGGTATTCCGATTGCTGATCTCTGTGCGGGATTGTTCTGTGCCATGGGTGTTTTAACGGCTCTGTTGGAACGTGAAAAATCTGGGGAGGGTCAGTGGGTTCAAACCAGTCTCCTCCAATCACAAATCTTCATGTTGGATTTCCAAGCGGCGCGTTGGTTAACCCAGGGCGAGATACCCAAACAGGCGGGGAATGACCATCCGACGAGCATCCCGACCGGTGTTTTCCCAACAAGCAATGGATCCATCAATATTGCCTGTGCCGGTGAAACCATCTGGCAACGGTGTGCAACCGCTCTCGGTCACCCTGAGTGGATCGAAGATCCTCGCTTTGTGAAGAATTCGAATCGATCTGACAACCGAAAACTGTTAAACGAACTCATTTCTTTAGTCACACAAACCAACACCTCAGAGTATTGGGTGGAGACTCTTCTCGCCCAAGGCGTGCCGACAGGACCCATTTATTCGATTGATCAGGTCTTCGCCGATCCGCAAGTAGAGCACTTGGGAATTGCAACGGCTGCCAAAGGAACACTGCCATTCGGAGACACACAACTGGTTGGCCAACCTTTCTCAATGAATAGAACGCCAAGCTCAATCACGGCACCTCCTCCATCGCGAGGTCAACATACCGAAGATGTACTACTTGAGTTAGGAATCGACGACTTAGACACACTCAGACAACACAATGTGATTTAAAGGTAAGCAACATCATGGACAAAATGCTTTCAACGATCGAAGGGTCAATCGGTTATTTAATTTTCAATAATCCTGAGAAACATAATGCAGTCTCCCTCGAGATGTGGGATGCCACCGATGCGATCCTCGATGCATTTGAATCAGACCCCAATGTGCGGGTTGTCGTCTTAACTGGCGCAGGGGGAAAATCGTTCGTCAGTGGAGCTGATATCTCGAAATTCGAGAAAGAACGAGGATCGGCCGACGCAACAAAACACTACAATGCAAGGATCCGCGCAATCTACGAACGGATTGACCAATTTCCAAAGCCGACGATTGCGCAAGTGGATGGCTATTGCATCGGCGGCGGTTTGAATCTAGCCGTTTGTTGCGACATTCGAATCTGTTCCAGTAAATCCAAATTTGCAATGCCTGCTGCAAAACTCGCGCTCGGATACCCGTTTCCCGCAATCCAACGACTCATCAACGCCATTGGTCCGTCAAATGCCAAATATTTGATGTTTACAGCTGAGCGCATTGATGCAGAAACCGCTTATCGAATGGGTTTCGTACAAGCCGTACATGATGAATCGACCCTTGAACAAGAAGTCGCCAGTCTTGCTTCGCAAATCGGAAATAACGCGCCCTTAACGGTCAAAGCCATGAAATACATCGCAACACAGGTACTGTCAGAACCACAAGACCGCGATTTGGATCAG
>QXYM01000142.1 GCA_009886945.1 Litorivicinus sp. | reverse complement strand
TTGGTTTGCACAGATGTCGGCATCTCCAAGAGTCAAAAGAGACTTCACCGATTCGGTCCGATATGCCACTATCAATCCATGGTTTCTATCACTCGTCTATTGATCTGTGTTTTTCTCCTCGGTTTCGTCGTTAGTCCGATGGTCGCAATGCATTCGATGCCGTCCGGTGATGATCATCTCAAGTCAGGATCCGATTGCACCTCGTTCTGTGTCACCTCGGATCATCCGGCGACTCAAGCGTGTGATCAGTGTTTCGGACATGCGATGGCTCCAGTACCTCTGTTTGTCGGTGAACAAGGCCAATCCCAGGATTTGCTGGTTGATGTCATCGGCACTCCGACCATGAACCTTGAGCTCAACCTACCGCCTCCGAAAACAGCCTGAACACACTGTCTCGTTTCACTGTTTATTGAGGTTTTATGATGAAATTCGTATCCCTAGGTTTATTGAGTGCCGCGACTCTTGCGGGTCTCGTCTTCTGGTCATCGTCCCAAGCGGAAATGACGTCCATCCCCTACCAGGACAGTCCATCCATCACAGCTGGAAAGGCTGTCTATGAGGCTCACTGTGCTGCATGTCACGGTGACAAACTCCAAGGTCAAGCCAACTGGCAAATCCGCAGTGCAGAGGGCTATTTACCTGCTCCGCCGCACGATGAAACAGGTCACACCTGGCATCATCCTGACCAAATGTTGTTTGAATTCACCAAATATGGGCCTCAGAAATTCGCAGGCGCAGACTATCGTTCGATCATGCCAGCCTATGAGAATCGGTTATCGGATACAGAGATCTGGCAAGTCCTTGCTTACATCAAGGCACAATGGCCTGAATCCATTCAGACAAAGCACACCGAAGCATTTGCTCGGTGATCTCACCAACGGGGTGCATTGCACCCCGTTACTTCGCAGACGCCCACTAGAACCAGCGGAACATTCCGATTACCCCTGCAGTTGCATAGAAAAACTGCAATAACAAGATACCGCGATGCCCACCCAAATACGCCCAGAGTCCAATCGAAAAAGACGACACCAGAAGGAGTGTAAAGCCGATAAACTCAAGGCCCGTATTCGAGGCAACCAAGAGCGAATACACAATCGCGGTGATGACCCCAAACCACTCAAGCCATTGAGCGCTCGACCAAGTCGACAGCCAACGCATCAAGCACTCTCAACGCGGTTGGTCAGAGTCGGCATCGGACTCATGAAGAATGATGTCCCTGACGCTGTTTCCAGCCACCACCTTGACCTTTGTGTTCCTTCATCCGCATGCGCTCTTCCTTCGTCATTTTCAAGCGTTCGTTTCGACGTTCGAGCATCTCTTTTTGTTGCTCTGGAGACGCTTGTTCAAACCGCTCCTGAAATGCTTCAGACCTCTCAATCATCCGCTCATGCTCACGCACTTCATCCGCGGCGGCCCCAACAGCCAGCACTGAGATCATGACACCCAACATCACTTGCTTTTTCATACACACTCTCCTTGTAACAGAACAAAGTGTCACACAACCACCCAACCTCGTCTGTGCCAAAGTCACTCAAATCAAAGCATCGATTGAGCCAAGTCAAAACTCAAGCTAGTCTGAAATCGCATAACAATCAGAAGGACACACCATGAAAACACTACTCACGGGTCTCATGACCGCCTGCATGACTCTCTCTGCCTGGGCTGCCGATCATCAAATCGCATTCCACGTCGATCAAAATGACCCGCAAATTATGAATATGACACTCAATAACGTGCAAAACGCAGTGAACTATTACAAAGAGCAAGGCGACACCGTCACCATTGAGGTTGTGGCCTACGGCCCTGGTCTGACTATGTTCGTCGCCGACAAAAGCCCCGTTGCCGATCGAATCGAGCGGATGAGTCTCGATATCGACCAATTGGCCTTCAAGGCTTGTGGAAACACACACAAAAATATGAGCAAGAAAGCCGGCAAAGAGGTGAAATTACTGGATGCTGCTGAGATCACACCATCTGGCGTGATTCGCTTGATCGAACTGCAAGAACAAGGTTATGCCTACATCAGACCCTAATGGTTAGCGTTGCACGACCTGAAAACTAAACTCTCGATGGACATCGGCCAGTTGCTGCTGTTTCAGGTGTCCCATCGACAATCCATACACGCCCACACAATTCGTCCCAGGATGCGGGTCATAAAGGAGTCGGCTTTGCAGATCTGCGAAGATAAAACTCACCATCAGAGCGCCAGGATCAAAGCGTTCATAGATTTCGACAAACTGACCAGTCCCAGGCTCAAAATCAAATGTAAGCTCACATTTTAAAAAATGATCCGGTTCCCGAACGACGATACGATTCTGTCCGGCTTGCAGTGGAAGGTAGCGCGCACCACCGGCTTTAAACCAAGCGACAGGAGCTCCGTTGACGATGAATTCCGCATCCTGGTTTTCCCACAGCTTAAACCCGCTGGTGCGAAATACTAATAAGGAGTCATGGGGAGCGACCAAGGCCTCGTCTGTGGTTTTGACCTGAGCCTTTGAATAGCCATTTTTCACCGGTTCAAACGCACATCCGGTGATTCCGATCACCGACATCAAAGACAATGCTGTCACCAACTGTCTGAAGGACATGAAATCCATTCCAAAAATCAATCTGAAACAGACAGTTACATGAACTTCTTAAGAGATCAAGGATTTTTTCGAAAAAGCGGCGGAGAATCCGGCGTTCGAGATTGGACCTCATTGCTCAGCGACTGAGTTCAGCAAAGATCGACCGAGCATTGAGCCAACAACACGAAACGATTGGTCTTCGCAACACATCAGAACAGATGACAATCGATTCACATCCTTGCGACAATTTCGATCCGAAGACGTTTCATCAACAGAAAGGATGTCGATGTACAGCTACTCGCTACAGATTCAAGGAATGACCTGCGGTGGATGTGCGGCCTCTGTCCAGCGAAAACTCGACGCCTTAGAGGACATCGTCAGTTGCGAGGTGAATTTCGCCACTGAAACCGCTCGGATCGAAAGCCAGGAAGCACTCAAACCCAAACAGCTCATCGATTGGATCCGTTCGTTTGGCTTCAGCGTTCAAACAGACCATCAGCGATTCCAAGCCACGGACGATCGGTTTGATCAGGCAAGCCTTGATCTGATTCTCTCAACGCATCCAGAGGTGGTGTCCTACCAAATCAACAGCCCTTTAAAAACTCTCGACTACACCACGTTGCCGGATGCCAATGATCGGGATTTACAGAATCAGCTCACACACCAAGGACTGGTCAAAGCGACACATCAGGACGTCGCTATCGATCGAACATCGACGACTGACCGAACCCATGTGTGGATCAGTGGGATCTTAGCACTCCCCTTAGTGTTGCAAATGATCGGCATGTGGTTTGGCTCAAGCTGGCATCTCCCTGTAATCATTGAATGGGCACTAGCGACACCGATTCAGTTCTGGCTCGGCTATCGGTTTTATCAAGGTACTTGGGCTGCCTTAAAACGCGGTGAAGCGAATATGGACACCTTAGTGGCTCTCGGGACGACGGTGGCTTATTGCTATAGCCTGTTTCAGTGGGCAACCCTCGGACAGGATGCGATCGGCCACCTGTATTTTGAGGCGTCTGCCGTAGTCATTACCTTGGTACTGGTCGGCAAAGCCATCGAAGCGAAAGCCAAGCACAGTGCCTTAGAGTCGGTGGCTGCGCTATTTGCGCTCAAGCCGAAAACTGTCACCTGCCTGAGACACGCGCAGGAAATTGAATTGAGTATTCAGGAACTGGTGTCAGGTGATGTTCTCATCATCAGAAGTGGCGAACGCATCGGAGCCGATGGAGTCATCATCAAAGGCGACGCCGAGATCGATGCCTCCGCGATGACCGGCGAATCGATCCCAGAATATAAAGTCACGGGGGATTCTGTGATATCTGGGACCTTGGTGGTCAACGGCACCATCCGCGTCAGTGCAGAACGGGTTGGTGACGCATCCACAGTCTCGCAAGTCGCTGCACTGGTCAAAAATGCTCAGATGGGCAAAGCACCGATCCAACAGTTGGTTGATCGCATCAGTCGTATCTTTGTCCCGACGGTACTTATCCTCGCGCTGCTGACACTGGGGATTTGGCTGTTTGTTGGTGAGACTCTGGAATATGCGTTGGTTGCTGCGATCAGCGTGTTGGTGATTGCTTGTCCATGCGCGTTGGGTCTGGCCACCCCAACCGCGCTGGTCGCAGGGACTGGTCTCGCCGCCAAGCACGGGATCCTGATCAAAGATATCCAAACCCTTGAAGCACTCCCAGATGTGGAAGTGATTGCCTTTGATAAAACCGGAACGCTCACCAAGGGTGAACCCAAAGTGACAACAACCGAACCCATGAGTTGTTCGTCTCAACAGTTGATCACGCGATTGGTTCAGGTTGCTCGTGAATCCACCCATCCCCTCGCGCAAGCCATCGTACGTGATCTCGGGCGCTCGGTACCTGCCGTGACCCCTGATGAAGCCGTGACGCGCGCTGGGCAAGGGATCTCTGTTCGGCTTCAAGGCGCGGAGTATCGCCTCGGTCATCTCGAATTCGTGACCTCCGCAGCCATGCGTCTTGAAACACCGGTGAAGGCCACCCGCAGCTATCTCAGTTGCGACGGTGAGT
>QXYM01000141.1 GCA_009886945.1 Litorivicinus sp. | reverse complement strand
AACAATCACTATTCCAGCACCTCAAGTTTTGCTCGCCGAGGTGACGCATCGCTGTCCATTGCAATGCCCTTATTGTTCAAATCCGACAGAACTGATCAAAAAAGATGTCGAAATTTCTACAGATGACTGGGCACGAGTCTTCAAAGAAGCAGCCGATCTGGGGGTACTTCAAGTCAGTATTTCTGGCGGTGAGCCTGCGGCACGAAGAGACCTCACCGAATTGATCCGGGCAGCACGAGATGCGGACCTTTACGTCAACCTGATTACTTCAGGAATTGGAATCACCAAAAGCCGACTAGACGATTTGGTCGACGCTGGCTGTGATCACATCCAGTTGTCATTACAAGACGTAGACTCCGATGGTGCCAAATTGATTAGTAACCTCAATCAAAGCCTCGAGCGCAAACTGGAATTCGCCAACTGGGTTACTGAGATCGGCGTGCCACTGACCATCAATGCGGTGATGCATCGTCTCAATCTTGACCGCTTGCCAGAAACCATCGAACTGGCCCAACAATTGGGTGCGAGGCGGCTCGAGATCGCCAATGTGCAATATCACGGCTGGGCTTCATTGAACAAGCAAGCGTTGATGCCGACACAAGAACAGTCAGACAAAACGAATCAAATCGTTGCTGAGGCCCGACTCAAACTTCAAGGGCAACTCTTAATCGACTATGTTCCAGTTGATCACTATGCGGAATACCCCAAATCATGTATGAATGGTTGGGGGCGTGTCGCTCTGATTGTGGCTCCGGACGGCTCTGTTCTTCCATGTCACAACGCAACAACACTCACCCACTTGGCATTTCCCAACGTCACCACAGATTCACTCCATCATGTGTGGTACGAATCCAACGCATTTAATGCATATCGGGGTGATGCATGGATGCCTGAGATTTGCCAATCCTGCGATCGAAAAGAGATTGATTTTGCAGGGTGCCGTTGCCAAGCGCTTGCCATTCTTGGTGATGCATCAGCAGCTGACCCCGTTTGCTCCAAAGCTCATCCGATTAATCTCGTTGAAACTATCGAAATCAGTGATGAGCCAGGTGATGCTGCGATCACTTACCGACCCAATGCTTGAACAATCCGCATGAACGCCTATACCTCTTTTGTTGGTAAGGAATGAACTTGATGCAGATTGATCAAACGGATGACGTCAAAAAGCACAGGCTTCACTCTGGCGACCTAACCGAGCTTCGCTATGCCTTTATCTGTTAATGACATCACCCATCATTACGGCAGACGATGCGCCTTAGATCAATTTTCTATCTCAATACCGTCAGGGAAAGTCACGGCGCTCCTTGGACCAAACGGGGCTGGTAAATCGACGGTCTTCAAACTCCTAGCGGGTCTCATCAAACGACAAAGCGGGTCTTATCATCTCGACCACACCCCTGTCACGGAGGAAATGTCACATCTCTTCCAGAAGATCGGTTTCGTCTTTCAAGAACAAACGCTAGATATGGGCAGAACTGGGCTCGACAATCTGCGTTATTCTGCTGGACTTCATGGGCTGTGGGGTCAAGCTGCTGGCGACGCCATTCAGCAAGTCACCGCCCTATTCGACTGTGCGGATACGTTAAACCGCCCAATTCGAACAATGAGTGGCGGGGAGCGTCGTCGGATTGAAATCGCCCGAGCTTTGATTCACCAACCGGATTGGTTATTACTTGATGAGCCATCAGTCGGTCTCGATATCAATTCTCGCAGACAACTCTCCGATGAACTTCATCGGTTAGTTCAAGAGCAAGACTTAGGCATCCTCTGGTGCACTCATGTGACCGACGAATTGAGACCCGATGATGATCTTGTGATACTCAATCAAGGCAAAATCCGCTTTACCGGGCACTGTGGTTCGCCCGAAACTCTGTTGCAAACGTATCATGAAGTCGTGCCACACTAATGAACAAACATGCGATCGCTTTTATCGTTATCATCCACCGTGAGTTCGCTCGATTCATCACACAGCGATCACGATTGCTGTCAGCGCTGGTACGACCACTTTTTTGGCTGCTTGTCTTTGCCGCAGGATTCAAGAGCACACTCGGAATTGCCATTCAACCACCCTATAGCACCTATATCACCTACGATCTCTATGTGATTCCGGGTCTCGTCGGCATGGTGTGTTTATTCAATGGTATGTCCTCGTCATTGGCGATGGTTTATGACCGAGAGGCAGGCGCCATGAAGGTCCTCATGACAGCCCCGCTACCTCGACGTACTATTTTGATTTATAAACTCATCGGAACATCACTCGTATCCATCGTGCAAGTTTACTTGTTCTTACTGATCGCCATGGCGTTCGACGTACAGATTCCGTCCTTTGGTTTAGTCGAAGCGCTGCCTGCGATCGCGGTAAGTGCTTACATCTTGGCGCTTGCTGGCCTGATCCTCGCCAGCCACATTCAAAGCCTCGAAAACTTTGCAGGGGTGATGAATTTTGTCATCTTTCCTTGCTTCTTTTTGTCCAGTTCCCTCTATCCGCTTTGGCAAATTGAGGAATCGAGCGAGGTTCTCTTCTGGCTAAGCTCATTTAACCCCTTCACTCATTTGGTTGAGTTGATCCGTTTCGGATTGCACGGAAATCCTATCTCAATGACCACAGGAGTTGCCTTGACTGTGGGAATCCTTCTTTCCACCGTGATCCATCGTATTTTCAAACCAGAAATCTAAAGAAATAAAGCATCAGACTCATCGTGCAGCAAATTTCTGGCACACTAATGCTCAAATAGTTCAATTCAATTACACCAAAGGCTTTATTTCGTATGGCACAGTTCGTATATACGATGAATCGGGTCAGCAAAATTGTTCCCCCGAAACGTGAAATCTTAAAAGATATCTCTCTCTCCTTCTTCCCAGGCGCCAAGATTGGTGTTCTGGGCCTCAATGGCTCAGGGAAGTCGACCCTCTTAAAAATCATGGCTGGCACCGACACAGAGATTGACGGTGAAGCGAGGCCACAGCCAGGGATCAATGTCGGTTACCTGCCGCAGGAGCCACAGCTCGATCCAACACAAACCGTCCGCGATGCAGTCGAAGAAGGGGTTGGTGAGATCAAACAATTGCTGACCCGTTTTGATGAGATCTCGGCGGCTTTCGCTGAACCTATGTCCGACGACGAAATGAATGACCTGTTGATGGAGCAAGGTGAGCTTCAAAACCAAATCGACTCAGTGAATGGTTGGGAGCTCGATCGGATGCTGGAGCAAGCCGCAGATGCACTGCGTCTCCCCCCTTGGGATGCAAGCATTGAGCACCTCTCCGGTGGTGAAAAACGTCGAGTCGCACTGTGCCGCCTATTATTACAAAAACCCGATATGTTGTTACTCGATGAACCCACCAACCACTTAGATGCAGAATCAGTGGCTTGGCTTGAGCACTTCTTGGTCGATTTTGATGGCACTGTCGTGGCAGTCACGCACGATCGCTACTTCTTAGACAATGCAGCCGGTTGGATTCTCGAGCTAGATCGCGGTCGCGGCATTCCGTTTGAAGGCAACTATTCCACTTGGTTAGATGCCAAAGAAAAACGTCTTGAGCAAGAACAAAAGACGGAAGATGCTCGTCAGAAAACGATCAAAAGCGAGCTGGAATGGGTGCGGCAAAATGCCAAAGGACGGCAGGCGAAATCCAAGTCTCGACTCAAAGCCTTTGAAGAATTGCAAAGCCAAGACACTCAAAAGCGCAATGAGACTCAGGAAATCTATATTCCGCCTGGACCTCGCTTGGGTGACAAGGTGATTGAGTTTAATCATGTCAACAAGGCGTTTGATGACAAAATGCTGATTGACGATTTGAGCTTCTCTGTCCCCGCCGGGGCGATTGTTGGTGTCATTGGTGGTAACGGTGCGGGTAAATCCACGCTGTTTAAGATGATCATCGGACAAGAAACGCCCGATTCGGGAACGGTGGAATTGGGCGATACCGTCCAATTGGCCTTTGTCGATCAGTCTCGCGATACCCTCGATGGGTCCAAAACCGTCTGGGCTGAAGTCTCCGATGAGCAAGACAACATCACCGTAGGCAATTACACCATCCCAAGTCGCGCCTATTTGGGTCGATTCAATTTCAAAGGTGGTGATCAGCAAAAGTTCGTGAAAGACCTCTCAGGTGGTGAACGGAACCGACTCCATCTGGCAAAAACACTCAAACAAGGTGGTAACGTCCTACTGCTTGACGAACCGACCAACGATTTGGATGTGGAAACTTTACGCGCGCTTGAAGAGGCACTATTAGCCTTCCCAGGTACAGTGATGGTGATCTCGCACGATCGTTGGTTCTTGGATCGAATCGCGACCCACATTCTGGCCTATGAAGGCGAATCTCAGGTCACCTTCTTTGAAGGCAACTACAGCGAATACGAAGACGATCGGAAGAAACGCTTAGGCGGAGATATGATCCCAACACGCGTCAAATACCGTCGACTCGCGGATTAATGGGGCGTTCCTGGCCCTATTTGGTGTTATTACTTCCGCCCTTATTTTGGGCGGGTAATTTCATCGTCGGCCGGGCTTTTTCTGCGGAGTTAGGCGCCATCACCATGTCGTTTTATCGATGGTTACTGGCTTTATGTTTACTTGCGCCCTTTGCCTACTCAAGGGTTCGTCAAGAACTTCCCATCATCTTGAATCATCTACCGATCTTGACGGTGCTGGCACTGCTCTCAGTCGCGAGTTTTAACGTACTGCTGTATCTGGGCCTTCGTGACACTGAAGCCACCAATGCGCTCTTGATCAACTCATCGATCCCCGTTTGGATCGTGCTCTTTGGTGTTCTGTTTTACAACGACTCCCTGACCCTCCGACGCGGGCTTGGCATTTTGGTTTCATTGTTGGGTGTCAGTTTTCTGATTTTCAGCGGACAATCTCAGGGATTGACCGTCAATCCCGGTGATTTATGGGTGATGAGCTCATCCATCGGCTGGGCTCTGTACTCATTGACCCTAAGAAAGAAACCCAGTGATTTGTCAGGTCTTGGATTTTTAGCCTACATCGTGCTCTTTGGCGTCTGTTTCAACGGACTATTGTTAGCGATCAATCCGCTGGATGAAGCGCCCCTGCCGATGACACTCGATACACTCTACGCGGTCGGCTATGTCGCCATCTTCGCGTCACTTGGCGCTTATGTGTGCTGGAACTATGGCGTCGGTCAATTGGGAGCGCAGGTCGCAGGCCAATACATCCATTTGATGCCGTTTTACGGCGTTCTCTTAGCCTCGCTGTTTCTGAACGAATCGCTGTCTTATCATCATTGGGTTGCCGGTGGACTCATCGCAACCGGTCTCATTCTGGCATTAAGGCAATCACCGCATGCACTGGCATCCAAATCCAACTGAGCGACGGGCATTTCATAGCCTGAAGTGGTCAAGTTTCCCTGAACGGGAACTCCCACTGTGGGTGGCTGATATGGATTGTGCGCCTCCTCCATGCGTCACCACAACCATTGAGGCGAGTGTCGCGCACGGAATTTTTGGTTACGGATCTGAGCCAAAACACTTCCGCGATGCCTGGGTGACACACCTTCAGACTCGACACGACTGGGACATCGATCCCGACTGGATTGTTCCCATCGCAGGCGTCGTACCCGGGATGCGGTTTTCACTGATGGCCCACCCAGACATCCGGCATGTGCTTGCACCAAGTCCAGCCTATCCTTATTTTCAAACTGTCCCTCGGATCGAACAACGCACCCATCATCCGATCAGACTCCATCGTCAAGCAGGGGGGCTCGAACCGTCGTTTGATGACATGGATGATCAATTACAGGCACTGAAGGCACCTGCAGCCATTTTATGGTGCAACCCTCAGAACCCAGGCGGAACCGTGTATTCAAGTGATCAAATCCACCAATTGGTTCGCATCGGCGCAAGCCATGGCAGTCTGATTGTCAGTGATGAAATTTGGGCGGATTTGATTCTCGATGACAACCAACACATCCCTCTCGGTCGCATGGCCCCAACCACTCAGCCCACCATCACACTGATGGCTGCGACGAAAACCTTTAATGTTGCGGGCTTCGGCTGCGCCGTCGCCATCATTCCCGAACCCGTCACGCGCCAACGGTTTTTGGACACACAAATCGCCATGCCGCATGTCACACCTTTAGCCTATGCAGTCACCGAATCCTGCCTCCGTGATGGCTGGGACTGGCATCATGAGCTCCTAGACGCCCTTCGAACCAATCGCCAAACGGTCCTCGACTGGGCGGCTCAACATCCAGAATTTGAAGTTACCACCGGTCATGCGACATTTTTGGCATGGATTGAGTCGCATCAGCGAACCGATATCGCTGAGCACTTTGCCAAACGCGGCGTGCGACTGTCACCAGGCAAACCCTTCGGATCAGAGACTGCTGTTCGCTTGAATTTTGGATGTAGCCCCGCCACCTTAAGTGAAGCCTTGAGGCGAATGGATGTTCAATAATGTCACCCAATCATTTTGGAGAAGCGAACCATGATTGAAAAACGCCCGCTCGGACACACCGGCATTGATGTGACCTCGATCTGTCTCGGCACCATGACCTGGGGTGAACAGAATACTGAAGCCGAGGCCCACCAGCAGCTCAGCTATGCCTGTGATGAACGTGGCGTGAATTTCATTGATGCCGCAGAGCTCTACCCGGTTCCGCCCAAAGCGGAAACGCAAGGTCGGACCGAAGAGTATATTGGGACCTGGTTGCAACAGCGCAGCCGGCGTGACGATTTGATCCTCGCCACCAAAGCCTGTGG
>QXYM01000140.1 GCA_009886945.1 Litorivicinus sp. | reverse complement strand
GATTTTTTTTTCGCGCCGCTGGCTGTGGCGGACGGAAACAAGGTAGCGAGCGCGTCGGTTGGTGTCAGATCGACAAACTCAAGATTCAACATCGCACGATTGAATTCGAGCGAATCGTCAATCATCTTTGCAAACATTGCGTTGGATTGATTTAAGACGGCTTCTGCCTGCTTTAGCGTGTAAACCGCCAAAGATGTGTCAAATTGGTACATAGTTGCCTCCACAATTTGGGTTATTGCACTGCACAATATGGCAAACATACCACGGTTTTTTTGCGATGCAACAAAAATCGGCGTATTGACCTAACACAAAAGTCGGTCACAATGAGAAAGAAGCCAAGGACCAGGGTGGGTTATGGGATCAGAACAGCAATTCAAGCATCTTGAGTCGACGGAATCGGCACGATGCAACCACTGTGCATTACATGCTCTGTGTCTCCCAGGGATCGTTGGATGCTTCAATTCTGCACTCGGACCTGTGGTTGCAGATGATATTAAAGTCAACAAGGGACACTCCTTGTACCGATCTGGTGATCGCGCGGACAACCTCTACGTGGTCAAAAGTGGTGCGTTCAAAATTATGACTCCTCTGTGTGGGCACGATGCGCATGTCTCCGGTTTCCGGATGCCTGGAGATCTTGTCGGCGCATGTGGACTGACCTGTGGGCAGTATGCTTTTACCGCACAAGCACTGGATCGAGCGACTGTATGCCGTCTGCCTCTTGATCGTCTCCGAGAAGCGCAATTGAGGCAGCCGATGTTAACTCAGGGGTTACTACAGGCTCTCTCGAATCAGGCTGCACAGGCACAACGTCAGGTCACAAGGACCAATCTCCCAGCGCTCGCCCGTTTTGCACTATTTATCAAAGACATCAGTTCGCATCACCAAAAACGACATTTATCCGACTCTGAATTTGATTTACCGATGGCGCGAACCGATATCGCTGATTTTCTGGGATTAGCTCCCGAAACCATTAGTCGTCTGATCGCATCATTGGCCAAAAAATCGATTCTCAAGGTCGAGGGGAAAACCGTCTACATTCTTGACAAACCAGCCCTTGAGAACGCCTGTGAGGCGTTGGACTGAAAGCAACGATGCATTTTGCTGGCCTGCTTGCGATCATGATCGCCGGAGCCGCCAATGACAATCTCATCAAAACGGCGTTTGTTGTCGCAATTTCCGCGCTGTCATGGAATCTCTATGGACTTGATACCGTTGTTTTAGCGAATCTTGCAGCCTTATCCTTTATTATTCCGTTCGTTGTCTTAGCCGGATTTGCTGCACATAAAGCCAACCAACAACCTCCGAAACGCTGGCTTCTGATCTTAAAAATCACGGAGCTCGGTCTTGCCCTTTTGGCCTGTTTGGCGATTCTCGAGGAATTGCCTGGACTGCTTCTCCTCTGTGTCGCCGGGTTTGGTGTTCAGTCGGCCCTGATCGGTCCGTTGAAGTATTCGTTGATCCCGCGCTTGGTCGCCTCCAGCCAAATCGTCGAGAAAAATGCTTGGATGGAAACCGGCACATTTGTCGCGATTTTAGTTGGAACACTGCTGGCGGCGGACTGGATCATCGCTGCACCTGAGTTTCTAATCGCCATGATCATGGTACTCGCGGTGATTGGCTGCCTTTGCATTGTTATGATGCCATCGCTTAGTGGGCGTTCTCAGAGCATTCAGAAGACGCTTCCGGAATTAATCCATCAACAGCGTCAAGACCAGCGTTCGATGGCTGCGATTTGGTGCTTGAGTGGATTTTGGGGCCTTGGATCTGTGTGGTTAACACATCTACCGGTGTTAGCGGTTGACGTTTGGCAGTTATCTCCAAGCTCGGTATCCACCTTGCTGAGTCACTTTGTCCTCGGGATCGCTCTTGGCGCATTTGCTGGAGTTTTGATGAAGCACTTTCCCCTCGTTCATCGGATCCTCATGGGAGCCGTTGCGATGGTGATCGGGGGATTCATGATTCAGGTCAATGACTATCAGATCGCATCGATCGGACTCATGCTAACCAGTGCAGGAGGCGGTTTTTTGGCGCTCCCCTTGTACACATTGTTGCAAGACGACCTCATGGCCGTTGCCGAGCGAATCGCTGTCAATAATATCGCCAACGCGCTGATGATGATTGCGGCCGCGATGACATCGCTGATTGTCGTGGGTTTGCTCGAATTACCATTACAACTCTGGTTGCTGTTTCTGAGCATCGGCCAATTTTTCCTCTGCTTCTACCATCGCGGCAATTTGCGCCTCAGCTAAGGCCTCAGGTGGTGGTGGCATTTGTAAAAAATAGCCCTGATCCTCAATCGCAGCCAGAACATCCGACGCTGTTACTCGGGCCAATTTCTTATCTTTCGTGAGCAGCAAAACCATCACTGACTCAGTCTGACCAAAGGTTGCCAACAAATCGTCAGGAACCGACTTCAGTCCGTTCTTCTGCTCGACATAAAGATACATCTCTTCTTTTTTGTGGCCCTTAAAAATCTCAATCACTCGCATCAAATACTTCCTCTAATACTGTTCGTCGCCAACCCACAGGCTCCCATTGACGCCCATCCAGTGACGCAACCAATTGCCGCTTCTTCACCAACATCTCAGGCGCAACACCGAGCTCTTTTGCGATTTTCTCGACACGAGCCTGCCGATCCTTCAGCGCATCCTTTAATCGCTTCGACAAGGGTGGTGGAGGCGTATCAATGGGTCCAGCCTCCGAGGCATCCTCAAGGACTGTTGTCAGTTGGCGGCCAAAGCGATCCGCCTGTCTATCGGTTAATCCATGTTGACTCACCAACTGGTGATGACGGCCAACTTGGCCTGCGGCTGCCAGTGAGAACAATGATTGGTCACTTAAGACTTGCTTACGCGGCTTGTCCACGCGTCGGGCCGTATCCTCTCGCCACTGAACCAGATGCACGAGTCGCGACATCCCTTCGGGACTGAGACGCCAGGCATTACCAAACCGGTGCACTTGTGTTTCAACATCGCCATCCATCAAGACCAACGCGTTACGCTCTTGAATGGACGCCATTTCTTCTTGCATCCACGGAAGACGATCGGAGCGTTCCAATGCCTCGGCGAGGATTTCATACAATGGTTGCAACACCAAGACATCCTCCTTCGCGTAATGGCATTGCGCTTCAGAAAGCGGGCGTTTGGTCCAGTCTGAACGGGTTTGCTCTTTGGACAATTCCTTTCCTAACAATTCCAACACCAAGGCCGACAGACTCATCGAAATCTTGTCGTGCAATAAGGCATAAGCGATTTGTGTGTCAAAGACCGGGGTTGGCACACACCCGGTTAATCGGAACAAGACTTCATAATCCTCCTGTGCTGCATGCAACACAGAGGTCACACCGCCTTTGAGCGTCAAGCCCAGGGGTTTGAGATCAATCTCAGCGAGCGGATCAATCAAATAGGCTTGATCCTGCAATGCGATCTGGATCAGCCCTGGTTTCGGATGAAAGGTCGACACTCTCACAAACTCAGTGTCTAACCCGATCGCGTCCGCATCAGCCACCTGCTCAACTAACGCATCAAGTTCTGCTTGATGATCGATCCACCCGACAACTCTCAAAACTGGATCTCAGTTCGTGATGCTAACGCCTGTGACAGCGTCGAAATATCCAGATGATCTAACTCTCCACCAACAGGCACTCCTTGGGCGAGTCGCGTGATTCGAGTGATCGATCGCAATTGACTGACGATTTGGTGAGTGGTCGCCTCGCCTTCCACCGTCGAAGCCAATGCCACGAGGCACTCAGTCGGCTGCTCACGTTCAACCCGCGTCACGAGATCCGATAACCCGATTTCATTGGGTCCCAGACCATCAAGAGGGCTCAAGAGCCCTGACAAACAGTGATATCGGCCCTGAAACAAGCCTGACTGTTCGATCGCTAAAATATCGCTTGGCGAGGAGACGACACAGAGCAATTGCTGATCTCGGGTATCGTCTTGACAGATCCGACAGGGCTGAATCTCGGTAAGATTCTGACACTTCTCACAATGCTCAATCTGCTCCAGCGCTTGGGTTAAGGTGGCTGCTAAGTGCAAACCACGCTCTCGATCTCTCTCCAACAAATGCAAAGCCATGCGGGAGGCTGACCGTGGGCCGACGCCTGGGAGACACCGAAGCGCTTTTTCCAGACTGACCAAGAGTGGAGAAATACTCATGAGAATGGAAACTTAAATCCGGGTGGTAAGTTCAAGCCTTGCGTTAATGAGCCCATGCTGTCTTGCTTGAGCGCCTCCAGCTTCTGATTCGCATCATTGATCGCCGACGCAACCAATTCGCCAACGATGGCAGCCTCATCGGCCAACACATTGGGATTAATGAAGACATTGGTGCAATCACCTCGCCCATTTAAAGTCACAGTCACAAGACCTGCACCTGACTCACCCGTCACTTCTTGATCCGAGAGCTTCGCTTGTGCCTCTTTCATTTGCTCAGCGACTTTTTGTGCCTGCTTCATCATTTCTTGTAAAGGGCCATCAAACATGGTGATCTCCATTGCGTGGTTGAATCGTATCAATGCGAACAGAGGCATCAAATCGCTCAGTTAGCGCTGTAATAAATGGATCGTCTTGGAATTGCGATTGCGCCAAATGAAGACGCTCTTCCTTCATACGGAGACGATAAGCTTCCGGCGTCTCGCCCAACTGATCGCGGACTTCAATCACGAGGTCAGGGGACCCGCCCAATTGTGTCGCGAACGCATCTGATACTCGCCGGCGATGCATCTCGTTGAGTAGACTATCGGTATGCGCGTTGGTGGCAAGGTGCACCGTCTCGGGAGAGGCTGACACCAAGACTGTTTGTGCCAACAGCGATGCCGTCATTCCTGTGACGGGAAGCAACCGGCACTCAAACACCCATGCCTCCGGACTCAGCGCAAGCGTTGGTTGCGACACCGTTTCCACCTGTGGGTCATCATCTGACTCGTCATCATGCTCCTCAGTGATCGGACTCTCAGAGAGTGACGTCGATAATAACTGCGACGCGAAATTCGATGGTGCGGACTCAATGGATTGAACATTCGCGGTTTCCGATGATGTCCTTTGATCGACGGTTTCAGAATTTCCGCTCTCGGCAAGCATTTGAGACTCCTCCACCGTCCTGACAGCATCTGGCTCTGGCTCTGGCTCTGGCTCTGGCTCTGGCAAATGATTTTCGA
>QXYM01000014.1 GCA_009886945.1 Litorivicinus sp. | reverse complement strand
GAATCGCATAAATAATGACGGCAATTAGTCCGGGGACCTTACCGATACCCAACAACATCACCACTGGAATCAAATACACAAAACTCGGAATGGTCTGCATCACATCCAAAATTGGAGTGACAATCGCCTGCGCACGGTCCGACCGCGACATCAGAATCCCAATCGGTAGCCCGAGACCGATGCAAAGTAAAGTACACACGACGATGATACTCACTGTGCTCATCGTGTCTTCCCACATTCCAAGAAATCCAATAAAAAAAAGACTAATCGCTGAACCAATCACTATTTTTATGCTGCGACTAGCAAACCATGCCAATGCGGCAACAACCAGAATACATAATGGCCAGGGCGTCCCGAGCAGTAGCTTCTCAAGCCAAATCAAAAATTGGAGAAGGGGGTCGAAGAAAGATTCGATACTTTCCCCATAGGTTCTTGTGAAACTTTTAAAGCCCTGATCTATCGATTTGCGAAAAGCCTGCAAATCGCTGCGTTCTAATTCGGGGAAATTAATTAACCAATTCATACTGCTCTCTAAACCAAAAAGCGACTGAACCCTAGGCTCAGTCGCTCAGCTATTCAAATGCTCTTTAAAGAGCTTTTTTGATATTCTCGGCTGCCTCTTTTGAAACCCATTTAGACCATGTTGATTCTTCGTTCAACAAAAACTCCATTGCAGCCTGTTCTCCAGGAGCTTGGTTATCATGCATGTAGGTCAAGTATTTGTTAAGCAGATCCGCGTCGAACGAACGATTTCTCACGTAGTCTGCGACCATTGGTGCCCTCTGCGCGAAATCAACTTGAGCCAGCGAAACAACTTCAGAAACTGTCCATGTGCTCCGCTTTGGCGAATCGCATTCCTCAACGGGCTTAACAATGCAGTTATCCCAATGATCTTGGTCGAATCCAGAATTAAAGTCCACTAGCTTCAGGTTGTACTTTCCGGCCAGCGTTGTTGGCGCCCAGTAATATCCCAACCAGTTTTCACCACGTTCGCTTGCCTTTGCAATCGATCCATCAAGACCAGCACCAGAACCGGTATCAATCAGCTTCCATCCCTTTGCTTCCATGTCAAATGCACGGAACAAGTTATTGGTGGCCAACTGGCATCCCCAACCTGATGGACAGGTGTGCAGCCCACCCTTCGACGGGTCTTCTGGATGAGGAAAGAGGTCCGGACGCGCAATAATATCATCGATAGTTTTCAATTCGGGATGCGCTGCTGCCGCCGCCGCGCTCATCATCCAACCTTCGCCTGCTCCAGTGATTGGATTCGGGTTAAGCTTGACCAAGCGCTTTTCCTCGACCGCCGCATTAATCGCTACAGCAGCTGCGTTTGCCCACATTTCAGAAGCAATGTCAGGAGTCCCTTTTTCATTCATCGACGTAACCTGAGGCATGGTACCGGCCGTCAAATACTCTACATCGCACCCATAACCTTCCTTCATCACCAATCCGTCAAGACGAGCTAAAAACTCTCCAGAAGCCCAATTCATTTCACCGACCACGACCTTGCCGCAATCTGCTGCTACTTCAGCTGGGTCTTCTTTCTTAACACCAAAAAAGATGGCCACTGCAACCGCCAAAACCCCCACGGCTAAAATTATATTTTTCATCCTAAACTCCGTTGTGTGCATTTTTTTCGTTTAATGAACTAAACAAATGTAAAGTGTACAGAAACCTTGCTTCTTGTACAAATTTCCATAAAAACAGTAATTTATATTATCGTTTAAAAAAATATAAAATATTTATGTAAAAAAATTACTTTGATGTCAAAATTTTAGACGTGAAAAATAATTGCGGTGGTTTTCCAACTGAATCCACAATACCGAAGTTAAATGAAGGAGTCGTCAAACAGCGTGCAGACACAGAATCTTGAAACAGAGGTATTAGTAGCGCTTCGGCGTATCGTCCAAGCCATTGATCAGCACTCCAGTCGACTCGGCAAAGAGTTTGGCCTGACAACACCACAATTATTGGTCTTGCAGACAGTAGCGACGACTCAAGAGCAACCCATTCGTGCGATCAGCGCTGAGGTGAACCTGTCTCAAGCAACAGTGACATCGATTGTGGATCGGCTCGAGCGGCGCGGACTCCTCGAACGACAACGTTCAGGCATTGACCGACGCAAAGTCTTTCTGGTCATCACCGACGCTGGCAAAGAACTCTTAACCAAAGCCCCAAAACCACTCCAAGAAAATTTCTTGCATCGGTTCGAGCGACTCCGTGAATGGGAGCAACATCAATTGGTGTTTGTTTTAAAGCAAGTTGCAGAAATGATGGGAGCTCGCCATATCGACGCCGCTCCCCTGTTAGACCGAGGTGAAGTTACCCGCGGCCACCTGACGCCAGAAACTCCGCCTGATTCGGAGCCAACTGTCCCAGTTGGTAATCCATAAAGGCTTTTTTCAACTCGCCTTCGGTGGACAACACGAACGGTCCATGACGAGCGATTGGCTCATTGAGCGGTGCGGACGATAACAACAGTCCGCGCCCAGCCCCCTCGATTAACACACCGCCTGTTCCCTCTAATATCGCCATATCACCGTCTTCGATCGCTTCACCAGCAACTGACAACTCACCTTCAAAGCAAAACAAAATGGTCGTTTCACCGTCAGTTAATGGAATGGTTGTCTGACCGCCATTGGGTGCAACATCAACCATCAATACCGGCAGATGCGTTGTCGCAGGACCCACGTGTCCAAAGAGCTCGCCGGCCACCAAACGGTAGTCAACGCCATCTTTGTCAAACTCGGTGATCTCAGATCCCGGAATGTCTTGATACCCAGGATCAGCCATTTGCAATCGCTGCGGGAGATTCAACCAAATCTGAAATCCCCAAAGGCTACCGTCCGTTTGCTCTGGCATTTCTGAGTGCAAAATCCCTCGGCCTGCAGTCATCCATTGCACCGCACCGTCTTCCAATAGACCTGCATTCCCGTTGGAATCCCGATGACGCATTTTCCCTTTCAACATATAGGTCACCGTCTCAAACCCCCGATGCGGATGCGGAGGGAAGCCTGCAACATATCCCGACGGATCATCGTTTCGAAAATCGTCGAACATCAAAAACGGATCCACATAGTCTGCGCCAGGGACTCCAATGACTCGACGGATATCAACACCTGCCCCATCCGAGACGCGTCGACCATTAACTACTCGTGCAATTGAACGCATGACTCTTTCCTTTTTCCTGTTTGCCCATACTCTAATGCCTAAATTCACGTTTCAAAGTGCTTTGCGGCCATCAATTTCAATCCGTATTGGCACGAATCCAAGGAGCCCTCATGCCACAACTGACCTGTATCAACCCAAACGAACAAGCCATCAATGTGTCATTTGAACCGGGCGAAACCATTCTTCAAGCGACCTATCGCGCAGGTGTCGATGGAATCTTGGCAGAATGTGGTGGGGGCTGTTCATGTGCGACCTGCCATGTCATTCTGAACGAAAACTGGGATGGAACACTCGAAGCACCCAGTGTTCAGGAAGCAGATATGCTGTCTTTTGCCGTTGATCCAACACCCTATTCGCGACTCGCATGCCAAGTTCAGCTGACTGACCAGCATGAGGGTTTAACGCTCGCAGTTGCCAAACGCCAATATTGATGAGACTCGGAATCGTCGGAGCGGGACAAGCCGCGTGCACACTGATCGCCGAACTAATCCGCGGGGACTTCAAAGGCGACATGTTGGTCTTTAATGGTGAACCCCACGCCCCCTACCAACGCCCGCCTTTGTCCAAAAACTGGCTTAAAACCTCCGATGACCCAACATCACTTCGGCTTCTCCCAGAACCGCTCGAAACACACCCATCGATTCAATGGATCCAAGCATCTGTTCAGTCGTTATCCCCTGATCGAGGGTTACTCACCACAGATCAAGGAACTTATTTGGTTGATCACCTGGTGCTGGCAACTGGCACGACAGCCATCAAGCCCTCGATTCCGGGGCTCGCCTCTGAATCAATTCATGTCGTC
>QXYM01000139.1 GCA_009886945.1 Litorivicinus sp. | reverse complement strand
CTGTCGACGCGACTCTCAAAGCATTGCACACCCAGAAAAACGGACTGTCACAAACTGAAGCCGAAAATCGTCAGATTAAATTTGGTCCTAACGCTCTGCCTGAAACCAATCAACGAACGTTGTTAGAACGAGTCATCAGTCAATTTAACAACGTTTTGATTTATGTCCTATTAGTCGCCGCTCTCATTACCGCTCTTATTGGTCATCACAGCGACGCCTTGGTCATCCTTTCAGTGGTTCTCATTAATGCAGTGATTGGGTTGATCCAGGAAGGCAAGGCGGAAAAGGCACTGGACTCCATTCGTCATATGGTCGACCCAGAAGCATCAGTCGTCAGAGACGGTCATCGGCAACAAGTCGAGGCGGCGAAGATTGTTCCTGGCGATGTCGTAGTCATCAAAGCAGGTGATCGCGTGCCTGCGGATCTTCGCTTGATCCAAACTTCCAACCTTCAAATTGATGATGCATTGCTAACAGGTGAATCCATGGTTGTGACCAAGGATATCGAGGCCAACTCATCTGATGCTGCTTTAGGGGATCGTCGCTCGATGGCATTCTGGGGCACCTTTGTTTCAACCGGACAGGGTCTGGGTGTCGCCGTCGAGACCGGATCTGGAACGGAGCTCGGTAAGATCAGTAGGCTGATCAACCAAGTCGAGACATTAAAAACTCCGCTTGTCCGACAGATGGATGCATTTGCGGAGCAATTGACATTTTTTATCCTCGGTGTAAGCGCGCTCGCTTTCGTCTTTGCCTGGACTGTTCAGAATTATGATCTGACTGATGCGTTCATGGCTGTTGTTGGCTTGGCCGTTGCTGCAATTCCGGAAGGCCTCCCGGCGATTATGACCATTACTCTTGCCATTGGCGTGCAACAAATGGCCAATAAACACGCCATCATTCGGCGACTACCGACAGTCGAAACACTTGGCTCTGTCACCGTCATTTGTTCAGACAAGACGGGAACCCTGACTTGTAACGAGATGATGGTGCAAAACATCATCACGCACGACCAGCATTATCAAGTGACAGGCAACGGCTACACCCCAGAAGGACTCATTCAGTGTGCAGGTCAGAATGTTGATCTCGCGAATGACCCGCAATTACAGAAACTCCTCAAAGCCGGCGTACTCAACAATGATGCAGAGCTTAGGCATGCCGATGATCGTTGGATCATTCATGGTAGCCCCTTAGAGGCGGCACTCCTTTCAGTCGCCATGAAGGCCGATCTCGATCCCACCGAGCTGCGACGGATCAATCCCCGAGTAGACGACATTCCATTCGACTCCGCTCATAAATTCATGGCAACCCGCCACGAGACTGAGGGTGCCACGATGACCTTTGTCAAAGGCGCACCTGAGCGCATCCTCGCGATGTGCCATACCGTTCAAACAGTCGACGGCAAGCAACCAATCGATCCATCCTACTGGGAAAAACAGATTCAAATGCTGGCGGCACAGGGAAATCGCCTGATTGCCCTAGCAGCATTTGAGGAACCACTCGATTCCCAAAACCTCGGAATGCATCACATTCAGGCAGGCGGCACACTATTGGGCTTAATTGGAGTCGTGGATCCGCCGCGCCCAGACGCGGTCCAGGCAATCAAAGATACTCATGCCGCTGGCATTCGCGTGATGATGATTACAGGAGATCACGCCTTAACTGCAGAAGAAATTGCAAGACAGCTCGGAATTTCTGATCAGCCATCGGTGTGCACCGGTGATCGGATTGAAAGTGCGAGCGACGAGGAGCTCAAACGTTTGGTTCACGACGTGGATGTGTTTGCCAGGACCACACCGGAGCACAAACTTCGGATTGTTCAAGCACTCCAGGCAGAAGGTCATATTGTGGCAATGACAGGTGATGGAGTGAACGATGCGCCTGCGCTGAAACGGGCTGATGTCGGTATCGCGATGGGACAAAAAGGCACTGAAGCGGCAAAAGAAGCTGCTGACATGGTACTCGCTGACGATCACTTTGCGACCATTGCTGTGGCTGTCCGTGAGGGCCGAACCATTTACGACAACCTCAGCAAAGTGATCGCTTGGACGCTACCAACCAATGGTGGCGAAGGACTAATCATCCTCATCGCGCTGGCATTCGGGGTCTTGTTACCGATCACTCCCATTCAAATTCTATGGGTCAACATGATTACAGCCGTCGCTCTTGGTCTGACACTCGCGTTTGAGCCTGCAGAGCACAATGTCATGACACGCGCGCCGAGACGCCCGGGCACGCCTGTGTTAAACACTCTCCTCGTTTGGCGAGTGGCTTTTGTTTCTGTTTTGATTGTTCTTGGCTCATTTGGGGTATTTCAGTGGGCAATACTGAACGGTGAAAGTATCGAAACAGCGAGGACATTAGTGGTCAATACCTTGGTAGTGATGGAGATTTTTTATCTATTTAGTGTCCGCTATAGTCATGGCGCATCCATCACAATTCAGGGCATTTTAGGAACACCCGCTGTGTTGACAGGCGTTGGCATCGTCCTGATCGGACAGGCCCTGTTCACTTTTACACCAGTGATGCAGGCTGTATTTGGTTCGGTCGCAATCACCATCAATCAGATGCTGGTGATCACATTCGTTGGTATACTTTTATTAATCATCGTGGAGATTGAAAAATTCATTGGTCGACAATTCGTGCAAAAGCGATGACAGGCCTTTGACCCCTGACCAAAACTCTTTTACATTCCATCCCACAACGCGATAACACAAAAGGAGTTGTTTGTGAGCAACACGAAAATCATCGTTCCAATCTTCGTTGGGGCTGCCATTCTGCTGATCGGTGCACGTTCTATTTCGTGGGAAACGAACCATCAACCTGTCGGGAAGTGTGTGGGCGAATGCTACGAAGCCTACAAGGTCGAAGATGCCAAACGTCGTGAAGCGGAAGCCGCTATGTTGGCAACAGCAAGCCCTGCCGATCTTGGCAAGAAGGCCTATACCGCATGTGCAGCATGTCATGGGTTAAACGGTGAAGGTGGTGTGGGCCCGAAGCTCCAAGGTCAAACGAAAGACGCAATCGTGTCCATGCTGACTCAGTACAAAAATGGCGAAACGCGCGGAGCGCAGAGTGCGCTCATGTGGGGTCAAGCAGCCGCGTTGTCAGCGGATGACATGGCAAACATCGGCGCATTTGTCGAAACGCTCTAACACTTAGGGCTTAGCGTCCGCCCTCTCCATGAAAGCCATGGTGAGGCTGGTCGCTAAGAACAACACATGAATTCCAGCCGTGATTCCAATCTCTAACGGAAAACTCTGCATCCCAAGTCCATTCTTGTAGGCTTCTGCGATCTGGAATGCAGTGCCTAACAGTGCAATGGACGAGAGTCCCACGACCGTCGAAATGAGCTTTCCTTTCAATTGCTGTGGACGCATCATCCCGAGTTTTTGGATCCCGCGCGACGCCTCAGTGTCCATGTTGTCCAAATGATCAATATCATCGACAAAGCTTTGATAGGAGGACAGCGCGATAATCGTGATTAACACTGCGATCAAAGCCAAGTCAATCAGCTTCAACAACAGAATGAAGATCGCCTCAAGTGAGCCTGCTGAGTCAAAAATCAACGCGACCGCAGCAGACAGTTTGACCAACACCCCGACTTGCGATAGCAAAACGAAAACCAGTCCGGCCATCAGCATCAGCATGGTGGCACCAAACAACAGTAAAAAAGCAGCAATCCCCTTTTCTAATAGAGATGCGATCTGTGTGTATCCTTTCATGTCAATCCTCCGAGCGCAGAGCTTAGCAGGATTTCTTGACAGCGCGATGATGAAAATCGGTGGTTTGATTTCTATTTCGTCAACAAACAACGGGGCTCAATCATTCGATATACAATTTCTCGTTACCCGATTCTGAAAGACTGTCAATAAAAGGCTCGAGCGGGTCTTGCAAGATGAACAAGAATCATTACTATAAACCTGTATACTACGAAAGTTGGGTGCATCAGGTGCCTGACAGAAAAATTGAAAAAGGAGTTTTTCGATGAGTGATCGCATTACCCAAGCCACAGCGACGGCTGGATACGGAGTTTCAGAGTCAGCGAGCAAGGTACTGCGCAACACCTACATGTTGCTCTCAATGACATTATTCTTCAGTGCTGGAATGACTGCGCTAGCGGTTTCTACTCAAGCGCCACCCATGCATTGGTTATTGTCATTAGGCGGGATGATTGGATTGTTGTTTGCTCTCCAAGCAATGCGAAACAGCATTTGGGCCTTGCCTTTAGTGTTCGCATTTACTGGGTTCATGGGCTGGAGCCTTGGACCGATGATCTCTTATTACCTGCAATCTCCAGGCGGAGCATCAATCGTCGGTAACGCGCTGTTCGGTACTGCGGCTGTCTTCCTCTCGTTGTCGGCTTATGTCTTGACGACCAAGAAAGATTTCAGCTTCATGGGCGGGTTTTTGTTCACCGGTTTGATTATTGCACTACTGGCTTCAATCGGATTGATCTTCTTCCAAGTCCCGGCTCTGAGCTTAGCTCTCAGTGCGATGTTGGTGATGTTGGCTGCAGGTTACATCTTGTTTGATACCAGCCGAATCATTCACGGTGGGGAAACCAACTACGTGATGGCAACTGTCGCTCTCTACGTCGACATTTACATGCTGTTCACCAATCTGCTTGCGCTGTTGGGCGTCTTCTCTGGCGACGAGTGAAGCAATTCGCCATCTTGCTGGCGGTGTCTCCTGATCAGGGAACGCTGCCACTAAGAGCCGTCGAGACCATCAAGACCGCGTTATCCAAAGGACACGCGGTCTTTTGTTTTCTATACGAAGACGGGGTGCTATTTGCCAATGAGCATCGGGATATTCCGCAAGGTGAGACCGACCCAGCACACCAGATTCAACAACTGGCCAATCTTGAGCATTGCGAAATCGTAGCCTGCATCACCGCCGCTGAGCGACGTGGCATTTCCGAATCCAATCGATTCACCGGCATTCGTCTCGGCGGGCTTGGCGAGTGGACTGAACAACTTCAAGCCGCTGATCGCGTGGTTCAATTTCGATGAAAACGGTCACCCTAGTCATTCGATCCGGGCCGACTGCGGCGCTTGGCACGCGTGAAATGGTCGATATGGCGTTGGTTCTCGCGACGTTTGAATGTCCAGTATCGGTCGTATTACAAGATGCCGGCGTGCTCTGGGCAAGCCTCCCTGCAATGCCTGACGCAAGCCCTCTCGCCTTGAGTGGTAAGCTTAAAAGTCTACCGCTCTACGACATTGAGAGTATTTATGTCGATCAAACCAGCTGTGAGCAACGTGGGCTCCGTTTGTCTGATCAGTTTCCTGGTTGCTTGGCGAGCCGTGACACGATCAGCGAATGCCTAGCCTCCGCCGACGTCATTCTGGAGGCCTGATGATTCACTTGATCACGTCTGAAAACGCACTCACCGATGCACTGGAATGGATCCGAGCCGATGATCAGGTGGTGCTTGCCGGCAAAGCGCTTCAAGCGTTACATCGCATCCCACCGACATCCTCTCCTGTTGCCATCTTCGAAGATGACGCGGCTTTTGTACCCTCGGGGAATTACACCACACTGTCGATGGATCAGTGGCTTGACGCGCTCGAAGTCTCTCCCTGCCGAACGTGGAGTTGAGATGGGGCTGAACTTGGATTCCGACGGCTATCTCAGCGTCCTCGACGACTGGAACAAGTCTGTCGCCCACGAACTCGCAGCTCTCGAATCCATTCAACTCACTCAAGATCACTGGGAGTTGATCGAATTGGTACGTCGGTACTACCAAGAATTTGATCATGCGCCAGCGATGCGGCCGCTGGTGAAGTGGATTCAACTCGAATCAGGCCCTGACAAAGGCAATAGCATCTATCTACACAAGCTATTTCCAGTTAGCCCAGCCAAACAACTTGCTCGCGTATCTGGCTTACCTAAACCAACCAAGTGTCTCTAACTTAAGGTTGTAAGCGATCCGCTTTGATATATGGCTGTAACACCTCAGGAACAGTGATCGAGCCGTCTTCATTTTGGTAATTCTCAACCACGGCAATCAAACATCGACCAATCGCCACACCGGAACCATTTAAGGTATGCACGAGTTCAGGTTTTCCCTGTTCATTTCTGAACCGAGCCTGCATTCGACGCGACTGAAAATCTAAGCAATTGGAACACGAACTGATCTCACGGAATTGATCTTGGCCTGGTAACCACACCTCAAGGTCATAGGTTTTCGCCGCAGAAAACCCAAGATCACCACCACAGAGATTCACGACGCGATAATGCAATCCCAATCCGGTAAGGACCGCTTCAGCATGGCCACGAAGCGACTCTAACGCATCCCAACTCTTCTCGGGATGGGTAATCCACACCAGTTCAACCTTATCGAACTGATGCTGACGGAACATCCCACGAACGTCGCGACCATAGGATCCAGCTTCAGCTCGAAAGCATGGTGTATGAGCCACAAACTGTTGTGGCAATGAGGCTAAATCCACAATGCTATCTCTGACCAAATTCGTCAAAGGCACCTCAGCGGTTGGGATTAAATAACGCTCTCTGCCACCACCATCGTCAGGCGCGATCCGAAATAAGTCATCTTTAAATTTGGGTAATTGACCAGTGCCTTCCAAAATATCGCCATCAACCAACAGCGGCACATAGGTTTCAGAATACCCATGGTGCTCGGTATGCAAATCCAGCATGTACTGAATCAACGCCCGATGCAGCTTCGCAAAAGCGCCATGCATCGTGACAAAGCGACTACCTGAAAGCCGTGCTGCCCGATCAAAGTCCAACCCGGCAAACATTTCGCCAAGTTCAATATGATCACGCACTGCAAAATCAAAGGCCGGTTTGTCTCCCACCAAAGCGACCTCGACGTTTGCTTTCTCATCGGCACCCTCAGGCACACTCGCGTCTGGAAGGTTCGGGGTTTCCATCAAGATGCGATCAAGCTCCGATTGCACTTCATGAAACTGCGCCTCAATTGCCGCCAACTGATCCCCAATGCCAGAAATTTCCACTTTTAGCGCTTCAGCTGCCTCTTTTTGACCCTCTTTCATCAACAGACCGACTGACTTTGATCCGTCTTTCCGTTGGTTTTGCAGCGATTCGGTCTCAAGCTGTAACGATTTCCGTTTGGCTTCCAACGCTTGATAGGCCGACACATCAAACTCAACACCCTTACGTGCAAGTTGAGTGACCACGAGGTCAAGATCATTACGGAGAAGTTTGGGATCAAGCATGAGACTGTGTATTCCTTAAAAACCGAGCGAACGGCCAGCGAGCAAACCAATAAAACAAGCGGCTAAGCATACCAGAACGCTTGCCAGGATATAGAGGCCAGCCTGTGCCAACCGGCCTTGTTCGATCAACAGCAATGCATCCAGACTAAAGGCGGAAAACGTGGTGAACGCACCTAAAAATCCAACCTGAATCATGGGCCGCAACGCCTGATTGATGTCTGCTCGACCGCCCAACCAAGCCACAACAATACCGATGCAAAAACTCCCTAACACATTCACTAAAAGCGTCGCATAAGGAAATCCACTCGCGCCTAAACGAGCCACTCCCAAGGTCACTCCATAGCGAGAAACTGCACCCAAAGCGCCGCCTGCGGCAATCGACAACCAGATCATCGCTTCTGACCCAAGGCATAGATCACATCAACACCTTCGGGTGGCGTAAACTCAAACAATTCAGGATTCGGCTGTCCACGAAACACAGCAGTCAATGTCACTTGGGAGCGATTGCCCAAGGCATCTTCAATCGACAGATCCATCAAACGACTGCCGTCAAATCGGAGAATGACGGCTCGAGTCACCTCGTCAGTCGCTTGTGGCTCGAGCTGGTAGATCGCCATCGTTCCCGAACGCTCTTCAGTCACCTGAAAGCGCGAAGCAAGCATCTCGATATCACCACTCAAAATCGCAGCCGGAGAAGCCGCCAAAGCATCGTCAAGCGGACGTACCTGCACTTGATATAAATCCTCATCAAACACCCAAAGCACCTCTCCATCAGCAATCACGCTCTGCGCGAACGGTGGATCAGTTTTCCAATAAAAGACTGAGGCTGACGCAATCGCCAATTGACCGGTCATTTGGCTGATCGGGGTATTGTCCTGATCCAGCGTCCTTTGCGTAAAATCAGCTGAAAATGTTCGGTAAGGTTCCAGTAATCGCGACAAACTCTCAATCGGTGAGGCAGAGACGGCGACCGATCCACAAAGGATCAAGAGCATCATGAGATAGCGCATCAGCGAGGTCCCGGAGCCAAGACTTCACGGGAACCATTGGAGCCCATCTCACTCACCACACCCGCGGCTTCCATGGCTTCGATCATGCGAGCAGCTCGGTTGTAACCGATTTTGAGCTTCCGCTGTACAGCTGAAATCGATGCGCGGCGAGTCTCGGTCACAAAGGCAACCGCCTCATCGTAGAGGGGATCAGCTTCATCATCGCCATCTAAAAGCGATCCTTGTACGTCGCCGTCACCGCCAGACTGCGCATTCAAAATCGCTTCTTCATAGGCAGGTTGTCCCTGGAGTTTCCAGTAGTTCACCACGTTATGGACTTCATGGTCATCGACAAAGGCACCATGCACTCGCACAGGAACAGGCTTGCCGGCTGGTAAATACAACATATCACCATGCCCCAATAACTGTTCGGCTCCACCCTGATCAAGCACTGTTCGTGAATCGATTTTCGAGCTCACCTGGAAACTAATCCGACTCGGAACGTTCGCTTTGATCAACCCGGTAATCACATCCACTGATGGTCGTTGTGTCGCTAAAATCAAATGAATCCCAGCCGCGCGTGCCTTCTGAGCCAAACGCGCAATCAACTGATCCACTTTTTTACCGACAATCATCATCATGTCAGCAAATTCATCGATCACCACCACAATAAAAGGCATCGGTTTTAAGGCTGGAGCCGTTTCATCTGGATCAAATCCGGATGGGACAAATGTTGGATCGGCGATGGGCTCTCCCCGATCGTCATGCTCGCGGACTTTTTGGTTATAACCCTCTAAATTCCGAACCCCGAGAGCGGCCATGAGCTTGTAACGGCGCTCCATTTCAGCCACACACCAACGCAGTGCGTTGGCGGCATCCTTCATGTCAGTCACCACAGGTGCGAGCAAATGCGGGATCCCTTCATAAATTGAGAGTTCTAGCATTTTTGGATCAACCAAAATCAACCGAAGATCATCCGGACGGGCTTTATACAACATGGATAAAATCATCGCGTTGACGCCGACCGACTTCCCAGAACCGGTGGTTCCTGCAACCAGTAAATGCGGCATTTTTGCGAGGTTCGCACACACCGACTGACCTGAAATATCATGCCCAAGTGCCAGCGATAAGACCGATGGGTCTTTGGTGTAGGCGTCACTCCCCAAAATCTGTGATAACCGCACCATTTCACGATGTTGATTGGGGATCTCGATACCCACAGTACTTTTGCCGGGAATCACTTCCACCACGCGAACACTAATCACAGCCAAGCTACGCGCCAAGTCTTTGGCCAGATTGGTAATCCGAGAGACTTTCACACCGGGCGCCGGATCAATCTCAAAACGCGTCACGACCGGACCCGGATTAATCGCGACAATTTGGGCCTCGACTCCAAATTCGCCCAAGCGACGAACCAATAAGTCGCCCATTTCCGTCAATTCGTCTTGAGAAAAACCCTTATCAGACGGTGGTTCCGCGGGATCCAGCAATGACAAATCGGGCAAGGACATCGCACCTTGAGACGATTTGCGACGTTGAGCGACTGGCTTAACCCCTGCAGTCGTTGGCTCATCGTCGTCCAGCAGACTCTGCGCTTCATTCAAAGGCGCGATAGTAATGTTTCGTTCCACTAATTCAGGGGAGGCGTCTGCACCAAACACCGGATCACGACGTCCACCATCGATCTGATCTAAGGCAGACAGATCCAAATGAGGCCCATTGTCCACTTCAGGTTCATGACTTGGGACTGACGGCTTCGTTGGCTCCGGCCGGTAAATATCACGGGTGGCTTTCAGACCCAACAACTCAGCCTCGATCTGCGCCACATCGGCTTCAGGAGGGCGAGGCGCTACCTTGGTCAAGGTATTCCGCACGCTCTTTGGTAACATGGCTCGATTCATTGGTGCCAAGAGACGACCCAGCCACGATCGACGACTCTCAATACTCAACTGCGACGGCTGGCTTTTTCCTGTCAGCATTCCTGAAAGCGAGCGCCCTGCCTCAACCATCACATATCCCACTGTTGCCAGCACATCTGGCCAAGACAGGGAAAAGACGACGGTCAATCCAATCAAACTCAATAAGAGCCCACCCAAAGCAGTGCCCGTTGGCCCAAAGTCACCAACTAAGCCTTGATTCAATACGCCGCCTAAAATCCCACCCCCGGTCGTCCCAATCGGTAGCCAATCCGAGCCTGCTCCGACATGCAGACCGAGAACAATGCAAAGCCCTGGAATCAACAGCATCAATCCGACAGCTCTGGCAATCCAGATGCGACCATCGGGAGTTCCGCGAACCACCCAGCGCACCAGTATCATTGGTAACCACGCCACCAGGAAGGCAGCATAACCAAACCACGACAACAGCCAATCAGAGACAAATGCTCCGACCGGACCGATGGCATTGTGGACGTCTCCTACGGCACCTTGGTAGGACCAGCCGGGATCTTCCAGATCAAAAGATAGCAGCGCTAAAAAAATAAAAATCGACAACGCAACGCCGAAAAGCCAAGTAACTTCACGGATTAAGCGCGTATACCAAAGCTGTGCTGTGGATTCGTTCAACCGAACTCCTTGGAGGATGGACTCATGACCTTTAATCTATACGCCTGAAACGACATAGTCGCAGTTTAACAGAGAAGGACAGATCAATCGTGCATCATCAACTCATCATTCTTGGTTCAGGTCCAGCCGGATGGACAGCCGCTGTTTATGCCGCACGCGCAGGATTATCACCTGTCGTTGTCACGGGAACACAGGTCGGAGGCCAACTGACAACCACCACAGAGGTCGAGAACTGGCCAGGTGGAGTTGCCGATCTCCAAGGGCCTCAGTTGATGATGGATATGCAAGAGCATGCAGAGCGATTTGATACTGAGGTCATCAATGACCACATCCATACCGCCAAATTAACGCAACAACCCTTCGAGCTGATCGGTGACCAGGCAACCTACACCTGTGATGCACTGATCATTGCGACCGGTGCCAGCGCACAGTACTTAGGACTCGACTCGGAAGATGCATTTAAAGGGCGCGGCGTATCCGCTTGCGCGACCTGTGATGGGTTCTTCTACCGGGGTCGCTCTGTCGCCGTTGTGGGTGGCGGGAACACCGCTGTCGAAGAAGCGCTGTACCTCTCGAATCTGGCGGAATCTGTCAAGCTGATCCATCGACGCGATTCGCTTCGCGCTGAAAAAATCTTGCAAGACCGATTACTGGCCAAAGACAACATTGAAGTGATCTGGAACCATCAACTGGATGAGGTCTTAGGCGATGATGCCGGTGTGACTGGTCTTCGCCTCCGATCGACTGCAGATGATTCAACGCAACAAATCGACGTGCATGGCGTGTTCATCGCCATTGGACACAAGCCCAACACTGACTTGTTCGCCGGACAACTGAAGATGAATGGCGGCTATTTGATCGTTCGATCGGGGCTTGAAGGATTTGCCACAGAAACCTCCATTCCCGGTGTTTTCGCCGCGGGCGACGTGGCCGACCATATCTATCGACAAGCCATCACATCAGCTGGCTTTGGATGCATGGCGGCACTCGATGCGGAACGCTTCCTCGACGAGTCAGGACACTGATTCCCTGGATTCCCCCACAGCTTCTGGATTTTCCAGACGTTTCTGAAGCACTCGACGACCCAAACGGGTTGTTGTGTGCCGGTGGCGACCTGTCACCCGAGCGACTCAAACTTGCCTACAGCCGTGGGATTTTTCCGTGGTTTTCAGAAGGAGAACCGATCCTTTGGTGGAGCCCTGATCCACGATTGGTCCTCGAGCCTGTCGCCTTCAAGTTGAGGCGCAGCCTCAAGCAGTCCATCAAAAAACAGGGATTTGAAATCCGCACCAATCAACGATTTCGGGACATCATGTGTCTGTGTTCCTCAACACGACAGGACCGAGAAGGAACCTGGATTTCCGAAGAGATGATTGATGCGTATGTCGCACTTCACGAAGAAGGTGTCGCGGTCTCATTTGAAACCTATCTCAATGGCAATCTGGTTGGCGGCCTCTATGGCGTTCGGATTGGTCGAGTGCTGTTTGGAGAATCCATGGTGTCGCTGGTGCCTGATGCGTCAAAAGCAGCGCTTGCATCTCTTTGCCAAGAAGCTGATCGACATCAAATTGAACTCATTGATTGCCAGGTCCCAACATCGCATCTTCAGTCACTCGGTGCTAGCCTCATCACTCGCGAGACTTTTATCGAGAGGATTGGTGAACTAATGTTATGAGTGGTTTTGAAGCACTAAAGTTTTTTGCGACAGCACCTCATCCCTGCAGCTATCTCGACGGACAAGAAGCGACGACGCTGTTTGTCGAGCCCAATACACCATTAAGCGCCGAGCAAGTGGTGAAACTTGCAGAGTCTGGATTTCGTCGTTCTGGTCGCTACATCTACAGGCCGCATTGCAGTCAATGCTCGGCCTGCATTTCTGTTCGTGTCCCGATTGCGAGCTTTCAACCAAAACGCCGCCAGATCAGAACCCGAAAACAGAATCAAGATGTCACCTTCAATGCGCGATCACCAATTCTCGATGAAGACCATTATGAACTGTATCGGCGCTATATCGAGGTTCGTCACGCAGATGGCGATATGTACCCGCCCTCGCCTGCGCAATATGAATCCTTTCTCGCCTCCAATCATGCTCACGCATTTTTTTTAGAAGCTCGAATCGGGCAACAGCTGATTGCAGTCACCCTATTTGATGAAATTCCTGGAAACGGCCTGTCAGCCATTTACACGTTTTTCGATCCTGATCCGGCCTTTGACTCCCGAAGCCTCGGACGTTTGATGATCCTACAATTGATTGAAATCGCCCGCGGACTCGAGCTCACCTACCTGTATCTAGGCTATTGGATTCGCGATTCTCAAAAAATGGCCTACAAAACTGAATACCGTCCAATTGAGATGCTGATCAACAGTAGGTGGATTCGCGCGGAGTAAGCGGGCATAATCGCGCCTTTCATTACGCCCGAAGGGAGCCAAATGGCAAAAGAAGATTCAATTGAAATGGAAGGCACGATTGTTGATACGTTGCCAAACACCATGTTCCGTGTCGAACTCGACAACGGTCATGTGGTGACCGCCCATATTTCTGGAAAGATGCGCAAGCACTATATCCGAATCCTGACCGGTGACCGTGTGACAGTCGAACTTACTCCGTACGACCTCAGCAAAGGCCGGATCACGTTCCGAGCACGCTAATCTTTTGCCATCCCGGGATCACCGGGATGACCGAATCTTAGGCTGTTTCTTTCGACTTCACTTCACGAGGCGTCATCTCGAACGCGAGCTCGTCATTTGAATCGACTGTCACAAGCACACTGCCGCCACCTGACAAGTTGCCAAACAAGATCGCATCAGCCAGTGGGCGTTTGATCGCCTCCTGAATCAAGCGCGCCATCGGTCGAGCGCCCATGGTCTTGTCATAGCCACGCTTGGCAAGCCAGCGCATCGCAGACTCATCCAACTCAATGGAGACCTTACGGTCATCCAACTGCGCCTGGAGTTCCGCAATGAACTTATGGACGACCTGCTCAATCACGTCCTCAGGTAAGGCGCCGAACTGAACGATCGAATCCAAGCGATTCCGGAATTCCGGTGTAAACAGCCGTTTGATCGCTTCCATCGCATCGGTCGTTTGATCCTGTTCATTAAACCCGATACTTCGCTTCGACAAGCTCTCAGCTCCGGCGTTGGTGGTCATAATCAACACCACATGGCGGAAATCAGCCTTTCGACCGTTATTGTCGGTTAAGGTTCCATGGTCCATCACCTGCAGTAGCAGATTGAATACATCAGGATGGGCTTTTTCGACTTCGTCCAGCAACAACACACAATGCGGATTTTTAGTGATTGCTTCCGTCAGTAATCCACCCTGGTCAAATCCAACATAGCCCGGCGGCGCACCAATCAATCGACTGACGGTATGGCGTTCCATGTACTCCGACATATCAAACCGCACCAACTCGATTCCAAGTGTGCGAGCCAATTGCCGACTGACTTCGGTTTTACCTACTCCAGTCGGACCCGCAAACAAGAAGCAACCAACCGGCTTACCTTCTTGCTTCAAACCGGCACGCGACAATTTGATGGCTGAACTCATGCGCTCAATGGCTTCATTTTGACCAAAGACCGTCAGCTTCAGATCACGCTCGAGATTCTCGAGCACTTCAGAATCTGATTTAGAGATCTGCTTCGGGGGAATCCGCGCAATATTCGCAACAACTGCTTCGATCTCTGGCACTCCGAT
>QXYM01000138.1 GCA_009886945.1 Litorivicinus sp. | reverse complement strand
CGTTTACGAGTCCGCGCCAGCTCCACTCAATACATTGTTATGGCGTGCTGTCGCTATTGAAGAAGACACGTACTATGAGATTTGGGCATCGGTTTTCGATGCCGTGGATGACATTCAAGTTCGTCAGTTCGATCGCTCATTGACGCTTCTCAAGCCCATTGAAAATCATCCCAGTGTGCGCAGACTCCAATGGTTCACCAAAGGCCAGTACAAAGCCTCGCGAGAAGACGATGTCATCTATCTCTCAGATTTAAGAATGGGAATTGAAGGCGCCTATGTCTTTAATTTCGAGGTCGGACGTCGAACTGGTCAAACCTTCAAACTCGGCAATTTCAACCAAGTCTCAGAGCGACCAAACTTGAAGCGATTACCCATGATTTGGGAGCGAATCTTCGATGCTTCGGTGACGATTGAGCCATAGGTTATGACCCGATTCGTGTGCCGAGCCCAACGCACTTATTCAGGCGTGACGATTTCATCTCTCTCCATCAATAACGTGACTTCAGCCACGTCAAATCCAAATTTCTGTAAATAGGACCGACTCAGAATTCGGCTGTCATCAAGCGCCCAAAACCAGTCTTCAAATTGCACCTCAATGGTTCGTTGTCCAACCGGGATTTCCATCCTGTAGGACCAATGAAATGCATTACCAAAAGACTCTCCTGAAGCCTCACCCAAGACATCATGTGCAAAGCCGCGATAGCTTCCATCAGGTAATTCTTCAATCATCCATGTGCGTTGTTTGACACCCTCACCAATGCCGTATTCGAAGATCTCGTCGAGAATCAGGCGATTCCCTTCGACTCGACCATCAATGTCGACCTCGAAACGCTGAACAAGCTCGCCACTTCGATTTTGCACAATCCCCCAGGCTTTCACGGAACCATCAAAAAATGCAAACAGATCAAACGAAGGATTCACTGATTGATAATTGGGACCCTGAATCTGAGTGGCACATCCAGAAAGAATCACGCCCAACCAACCCATCAACAGTAGCTTTTTCATGGTGATTCCATTCCCAGTAATTGCAGTCGTAACTGCGGCTTAGAGGTCTCTTCAGAGAGCCAGATATCGAAAAAATGGCGACTGAGAACAGCGTCGTCGATCACACCAATTAACTTGCCGTTGAGAAAAAATTGGCTTGGCATTTGAGGGTGATAAAGACCAATGAGCCGATCCCCCTTTTGGATGTCGGGAAATACCTGAATCAACTGCATTTGCCAGTCTGCCAACAGATCGCGTTCAAGATTCGCTTGTTGCTGAATCTCTTCAACCGATGTTTTAGCGATCGTCTTACGATCCACCGACCTTTGGTACTGAAGCTCGAGCGCAAAGGGTTTGTCTGGCCGATAGTGCCCATCAGGCGCCCATAGTTGGATGTTGTAAATATCCCAGAACAAAACAGTCAGTCGCCCAGTGCCAACCAAACGATGGGATTCAGGGATCACTTCTGCAATCGCAACCGGCACGCTCGTCGTCAACCACAGCACCATGACCAGCAACTTGGATACTGCCGTTAACCGAGCTCGAGCCATGATTAGGTTGCCTTTTTAGCGTCTTGGTGTAGCTCGATCGCTAATTCAATCAAACGCTCCACATCGAGCTTGCCATAGTTCGATCGACTCCACTGAAGACCTTCCTGTAATTGCACCTCATCTAACGACATCAGCCCTTCAATGATTGATTCGTGAGCACCTCTGACAAGCACTTCGACCTCGCATTTCTTACTTGAAACCATGTATTGCTCCTGACTGACTACATCTTTCACCGGTAGAGATTTAGATGGTGAGACACAAACAGTTACTCGTCTGGGATGTTTTTACAATCCAAATCGTCCGTTAGCTCCATTTAACACGATGACTCAATGGTTGCCTCACAAAGATATTCCGAGTTAAACCGCCTCGACAGCCCGACAAATCAATCGGAGGTCGAAATATTTGAATAAGGAAACCATCGAGCGCGAGCCAATTCGATCGCGATACCTGCAATCAACGCAGTGAGAGGACCTGCGAGTAAAGTGGCACCAACCATGAAAACGATAATTACTTGGCAAGCCGAGCGAACGTTGGCTATTTTCACTGGATCGGCAAGTACCCATGCTGCATACACGAGGAGGACCCCCAACACTTCACTCGGTAGAGTCCGCAATATCGTGACTACCTGATCACCAAGTAATAAAGCACCTCCGAGACAAGCGAATCCAAACACAGCAACAGACCAGCCAGTTTTTGAACCGAGGCCATGATACGCCGCTAGACCACCCGCTCCATGACACATTGGCATTGCGCCGATTGGCGCCAACACAAAATTGGCAACGCCGGAGCTCAAAGCAAAGTTACGTTCGGTGAGGTGATTGCGGTCGTCAGGGAAATAATCTTGCGCGATGACAGCTGTTAAAATCAACGCGTTGGTCAGAGTCAAGGCGAGTTGAGGCAAAAATGTGGTCTCTAAGGCCGACCCCATTGCCGTGAGGGTTGGAAGGAGGATCACAGGCCAATGAAACCCAATTTCGAGGGTCTCAATACCGCTGACATCACCAAAGATAGTCCAGCCGACCAGAACTGTCGTTACGCTTGCCAATGCTTTCAGTTGACTTCGGAGTAAAACAATTAATATCGCAAGCAACCCTGCTAGCCCGATATATGAAAGGCCCGGTAAATCGCGAATCATCGTCAACAGGCTTATCGCTAGCGCGACACGGAGTCCGAAAAGCGCG
>QXYM01000137.1:7313-8273 GCA_009886945.1 Litorivicinus sp. | reverse complement strand
CTTGGAACGAATAGAGATCAGCTTCTTTTAATCATTCTGAAACAAATAATCAAATATCCTGAACAAAATAATTAAACTGCAAGGAGAACTTCATGGCTCAATTTATGGTCACCGCTACATATACAGACTCTGCATTCGCAGGTATGGCAAACAATCCACACAACAGAGAAGAGGCTATTAGCAAGATACTCTCAGCTCTTAATATGAGCCTAGAAAGCTTGCATATGACGCTAAGCGGGAAACTTTTCATGGTAGTGTCAGGAACAGCCGAAGCCGCTGGCTCGCTGATGATTGTCGCTGGCGCCTCTGGTTCGGTTACTGATATCACTGTCGATGAAGTGTTCTCAGCTGCCGATCAAATGGATTGGATGCAATCCGCTTCTGCAGTAATAGGAGTATACAAGCCCGCAAATGCATGACAAGGCGGCCCGCTAATCAGCGGCCGGTCGAGGAGAAGACGTATGTCTAAGCACACAAATGTTGTCCGCTTCAGAGTAAAAGCAGGTCAGCAGGACGAGTTCGAGCGAATTTTCAAAGCCGCCGACAAGTGGGACGGGATGTTGTTGCATGTTCTAGCCAAGACGGGTGAGCAAAGTTATGTTGCTTACGGGCTTTGGGAGAGTGAAGAGGACATGCAGAATGCGATGCCACAGATGATCTCATTGCTCGACAGTTCTCGACATCTCATGGAGGAATTGTCACCAGAGCTTGGGGTCACAGACCCTGTCTCTGGCACCGTCGTGTTCGAGGTATAGAATAAAAAAAGGACTGGTTTTACCCAGTCCTTTTCCGACTCTCGTTCAATCTGATCTAATTGCCATTAGTCGCAATAGAGCTCTACTGCTAAGATAACCTTAAGTCTGCTTTCGCAGTCCTGTTTTACCCTTTAACTAAAGGCTCATGAATCGTCGCATGACTGGCCTCAAGTCTTTCGCCAACCTTCCGTTTCCGGTTCAGATG
>QXYM01000137.1:0-7303 GCA_009886945.1 Litorivicinus sp. | reverse complement strand
TGACCAACCCATTGAATTGAAAATTCCCATTGTTGAAATCTAGTTGACATGCCTTGGCGAGAATTTGGTTGCTTTATTCAGAAAGAGCAAAGCGGTGAAGTCTTGAAGTTCTGAGTTATCCACTACGAGGTTTTGGTTGTTGTGAGTCAAAGTATTTCATCCTTGTGAAATAAAGGATCAGGGCAATACACGAGAGCTCTTTATCCAATTAAAAACGAAAAGGCTATTTACCAGCGTTTATATGTATGTTTTAGCACAATGAAGGTGTTAGATTAATGGTGAAAAGACTTAAATAATTGATGAGTAAACCTAAAATAGGAATAGGAGACTTAATATGGCAACGTATGAATGTGATGCTTGTGGAATGGCGGTAAATGCCTTGTGTGCTAAGTGCGATGTTCCATTAGTCGATGGTTCATTAACACTTGATGACGGCACTGTAGTTCAAATTTCCAAATGCCCTGAGTGTGAAGGAAAAATCAAGAGCCCACAGTGTTGTGGTGCTGATATGGTCGCTGACTAATCCAAGAAACTCCTCGGACACCTGAGGGAATCAGAAGCATTCGGCTCTTGCAGGATCCAAATCCCTTTTTAACAACGGTTTGAGTTGGTGGGCCCAGCAGGACTCGAACCTGCGACCAAGGGATTATGAGTCCCCTGCTCTAACCAACTGAGCTATAGGCCCACGATAGGCGCGAAATATTACACAAAACACCGTGTTCGCGCATCAAACGCGTTGACAAAAATATTTTTCCTAAGTGATTGACGTTCGTCGCAAAAATCCTAATATTTGCGATTCCGAGCGTGAGCGGCGTCTATGACCACCGAACGCAACGGATTCTTAGGCGCAATGTTGAGGATCTGTGGCGATTGCCCTCCGCGTGCACTGGTTGCTCTTGGATCGATCCCCCAGACGTCTAGGATGGTCTCAGGTTTGCTGAGTGGATTGATTTAACGAGGACATGCGTATCATGAGTCGTTTTTTAGTGTTCGCGCTGTTGCTGATTGCAGGGTCTGCATCTGCCCAAGGCGTTGTAAATATTTATAACTGGTCTGATTACATCGCAGAAGACACCATCGCGAAGTTTGAAGAAAAAACAGGCATCAAAGTCAATTACGACGTATTTGATACCAACGAGCTTCTTGAAGCTAAATTACTAGCGGGTTCCTCTGGATACGACGTCGTTGTGCCAACAGGTAACTTTTTAGAACGCCAAATCCAAGCGGGTGTTTTCCGCAAACTTGATCGATCAAAACTGAGTAATCTGGCCAATATGGATGCAGATATCATGCGGATTGTTGAACAGCATGATCCAGCAAATGCGCATTCTGTTGTGTATATGTGGGGAACGACCGGGTTCGCTTACAACACGAAAGCCATCCAAGAGCGCATGCCGGAGGCGCCCGTATCGAGCTGGGCGATGGTATTTGAGCCAGAGATTGTGTCTCAGTTTGAAGATTGTGGTGTTGCCATTCTTGAATCTCCGACAGATATCTTGGCGTCAGCAAAGCATTACCTTGGCTTGGATCCAGCCAGTGAATCTGCTGACGACTTGAAGCAAGCCGAAGATTTGCTCATGAGTGTGAGGCAGTACATTCGCTACTTCCATCCATCGCAATACATCAACGATTTGGCCAATGGAGATATCTGTTTGGCTGTTGGATATTCTGGAGATCTTTTGCAATCTCGTGACCGCGCAGCTGAAGCCAATAACGGCGTCGAGATCGAGTATGTGATTCCTGAAGAGGGTGGGGTCGTCTGGTTTGATTTGATGGCAATTCCAGCTGATGCGCCGAATGTCGACGAGGCGCATCAATTTATTAACTTCATCATGGATGCGCAGATTGCCGCCGATATTACAAATTACGTGTTTTATGCGAATGCGAACGCAGCCTCCACCGAATTGGTTGATGCTGAAGTGACTTCAGATCAGGGAATCTACCCCAGTGATGAGGTGAAAGCAGGCTTGTTTGCGATGAAGGCTTTCAGTTCCCGGTATGATCGCATCATGAACCGTACATGGACGCGGATTAAAACCGGTCAATAAGTCAATTGTTCGGCCGGGATTCTCCGGCCGTCCTCTCAAGAGGAAACCCGATGTCTTCCAATCCATCAATGGTGAAAAAGTGGCTTGACCCAGAAGCAAAGCCCTTTCTTGAATTCCGTGGTGTGACGAAGTCATTCGACGGTATTCCAGCGGTCCGTGACGTCAATCTAGCGATTTATCAGAATGAACTCTTTTGTTTGCTCGGCGGTTCGGGCTCTGGAAAGACGACTCTCTTACGAATATTGGCCGGTTTTGAGTCGCCGACGGAAGGGTCCGTTTGGATTGATGGTGTCGACATCACCAATGTTCCCGCGTACGAGCGGCCGGTCAATATGATGTTTCAGTCGTATGCACTCTTTCCACACATGAGTGTTTTTGACAATGTCGCTTATGGTTTGAAGCGGGACGGCCTGCCCAAGTCCGAGATTGCTGTGCGGGTGAGTGAGCTCCTCGAGTTAGTTCGCCTTTCAGCATTCGCAAACCGAAAGCCTGATCAACTGTCTGGCGGTCAGCGCCAGCGCGTTGCATTGGCTCGTGCACTCGCAAAGCGTCCGAAGGTTCTTCTTTTAGATGAACCCTTGGGAGCATTGGATAAGAATCTCAGAGAAGATACACAGCTTGAATTAATCAAGATTCAAGAGTCACTCGGGATGACCTTTATCGTCGTGACACACGATCAGGAAGAAGCCATGACTTTGGCGACACGGATTGGTGTGATGGATGAGGGCTATCTTGTTCAAACTGACGAGCCGCATACGATCTATGAGTATCCTAATTCAGCCTATGTCGCCGACTTTATCGGCGATATCAATCTTTTTGAATGTGTCGTGACCGACAATGAGGCTGGGGAGTTGAGCCTTTATGCATCGCAACTTGACACAGCCATTGAACTTGACGGTCCGGTCACGGGTGCAGTGAATCAGACGTTGTGGTACGCGGTCCGCCCTGAAAAAATGCGCTTAACGCGAGATCCATCTGACGCCGTGAACGCGCTGAAGGGTGTTGTTCATGAAATCGCGTATCTCGGTGATTTTTCCGTTTATTGGGTCGATCTTGACTGTGGACCTCGTGTCCGTGTGAGTCGACCCAATATCAGTCGCTTGGACGACTTTGCTGAAGCCTGGGGTGAAGAGGTCTGGATCACCTGGGACGGGTCCGCTGGCGTGGTGTTGAGCCAGTAATGCGGGTCGTGAGAAGGCTCAATACATTGAGGCGGGATTGGCTGTCTTGGATCCCGACTGTGTGGTTGGGGGTATTTTTCCTGATCCCATTTTTGGTGGTTTTGAAAATCTCACTGTCAGAAGCAACGATTGCAATGCCCCCTTACTTGCCAATCTTTGAATGGATCGAAGGCAGCCTTCTTGAGATTCGTCTGGATTTCGGTAATTACCTTTTCCTCATCGATGATCCGCTCTATGGCGCAGCCTATGTCGAGTCGGTCAGGATCGCTTTGACCGCGACAATCATCACATTATTGATTGGGTATCCGATGGCTTACGTGATTGCCACAGCTCGTGAGCCCCGGCGGACGCTGCTACTGCTATTGGTGATTCTGCCCTTTTGGACGTCATTTTTGCTTCGAGTGTATGCATGGATCGCCATCTTAAAAACTAATGGGCTGTTGAATGGGTTGCTGATGTCCTTGGGCGTGATTTCGGAGCCTCTGGTCATCCTTCAGACAGATGTCGCTGTGTACATCGGAATCGCGTACACCTATTTGCCGTTCATGGTTTTACCCTTATACGCGTCACTATCGAAACTTGATCGAACGCTTCTTGAGGCAGCAGAAGATTTGGGGGCGACGCCGTGGATTAGCTTTCTCACGGTGACCCTTCCTCTGACCCTTCCGGGAGTGGTGGCTGGATCCTTACTAGTTTTCGTGCCGGCGATCGGTGAGTTTGTCATCCCCGCGCTATTGGGCGGGAATGACACCTTGATGATCGGAAAAGTACTTTGGAATGAGTTCTTCGCCAATCGCGACTGGCCGATTGCATCGGCGGTCGCGATCATGATGTTGTTTGTCATTGTTGGGCCATTGATGTGGCTTAACCGAATGAATGCGCAGCATGAGGAGGCAAACTCGTGAAGCTGTCGCGATACACGTTCCCCGTCATGGCTTCAGTCGGTTTTGGGTTTCTGTATTTTCCGATCTTGATTCTTGTGATTTATAGCTTCAATGAATCGAAATTAGTCACTGTCTGGGGTGGGTTTTCCGCCCGTTGGTATCTTGAGTTGTTTCAAGATCCACAAATTCTTGATGCTGCGACATTGAGTCTTCAGATCGCTGCAGTCAGTGCAACCATTGCCTTAATACTAGGTGTGGCTGCGGCCATGACTCTTGTCCGCTTTCGCTGGTTCCGAGCGCGCACTTGGCTGGCTGGGATGGCTGCGGCGCCGCTGGTCATGCCCGAAGTAATTACAGGCCTCTCATTGCTGTTACTCTTTGTCGCGCTCGATCATTGGCTGGGATGGCCTTCTGGCCGTGGAGTGACAACTATTATTCTTGCACATGCCACCTTTGGGATGGCGTTCGTCACGGTGATTGTCCAAGCCCGCCTGCGCGATATGGACCGGACTCTTGAAGAGGCTGCGATGGATTTAGGAGCAAGACCCATGACGGTCTTTTTGACTGTGACGCTTCCAACCATTGCTCCTGCTTTAGTTGCGGCTTGGCTTCTCGCATTTACGCTATCGCTTGATGATTTGGTGATCGCAAGTTTTGTGTCAGGTCCAGGTTCATCAACTCTACCGATGGTGGTCTTTTCGAAAGTCCGACTCGGAATTAGTCCAGATATTAATGCATTGGCGACCTTGATGATCTTGATCGTGGGTTTAGGGGGTGTCGTTGGGTTTTGGCAGATGCGCCGGTCAATCAACCGGCGCCCCGTCTAGTCTAAGCCTGACGGCGTTGAATCTCGGAGGTGTCTTCCAGATCAATAATGACTGGAGGTGCGATACCATTGAAGTGGCAAGCTGTAGCGATGCTATAAGCTCCGATTTCATGAATCACGATCACGTCCCCAAGAGACAGTTCTGGAAGGCTGTCATGGTCGCCAAATCGGTCGACGCTATCGCACGTTGGTCCCGCGAATACTGCAGATGAAAGGTCGCCACCTTCTGTATAAATGGTCATCGGGTAGTTGATGTGATCAAAAATTCGACCTGATTGAGCACCATACACGCCATCATCGAGGTAGTACCACCACGCTTCATCCTGCCGTTTCGAGCGACCGATCACACGCGATACCAGAGTCATGCTTGGTGCGGAAATTGCGCGACCCGGCTCTGCCATGAGCTGAATGTGTGTAGGAACTTGTTCCATGGCTTCACGGATTGGTTTGCAAAATGCATCAAAATCGACCGCGTGATTTGAGTAATTCGCTGGGAATCCACCCCCGATGTCAATGCGCTCAATCGTGGCAATTCCCTCTGAAGCTGCGTCACTCGCAATTTCGAGACAGCGAAGAAGAGCAATACGATGCGTATCTGCACTCTTCGCTTGTGATCCCACATGGAAGCAAAGTCCATCAATCACGATTCCCATTTGCTTTGCGACAGCCATGATATGAAGAGCATCCTCTGGCTGTGCTCCGAACTTCCGAGATAAATCAATTGGCGCGTCGGGCGCGACAAAAGCAAGTCGCAACATCACAGTGATGTCATGACGGTAGGGGGCGACTTTCCAAAGCTCGTCTAGGTTATCGATCACAAACGAACGAACACCAAGCTGTACCGATGTTTCGAGATCATGCTCGGTTTTAATCGGGTGAGTGTGGATCATACGGCTCGTTGGAACCCCGAACGGAAGAATTGCCTGAATCTCCGGAGCACTGGCTACATCAAATGAAGCCCCTTCGTTAACCAGAGTTGCCAACAACGAATGATAGGGATTCGATTTGACGGCGTAATACAGCGTGACGTTTGGCAATGCCTGTTGTAATGCACGCCAAGTGTCGCGAACGCGATTGGGATTGAAAAGCAGTGCTGGTGAATTACCACCAGTCTGCGCCAGCCAGAAGTCACCCTCTGATCGTGGTCGAATGGTTGTCAACACGGATCGTCTCCAAATTTGTCTTCGTCGCTCAGACACGTCTAGACAAACTCAGACGCCGGGTCACAAACGCATAAATATTTCCAAGTGGTTTTGTTTAATGTGCGCGCATTTTCAATCTTTTTTTTTGAAAAGCAATAGGTCCTGAAAAATATTTTTCTGACCAGCATTTGGCTTGCGCAGGCCGACTTCTTGAGCCCGTTCGATCTGCATAACAAAGGCTTTTGCTCTTTGTGGTAAATTGTCAACAATTGATGGATTGATGAACTCAAGGAATCTGTAAGACATGTCTGATTTGCTAGCGACAGGGCTCTCGACAGCCGTCCAAAACAAAATTGAAGACCTGGTTCTTCAAGGCAAACTTCAAGGTGGTGATAAGCTGAACGAAGTTGAACTTGCTGAATTGTTTGGCACAAGTCGCGGCCCGATTCGCGAAGCATGCAAGGGGCTTGTTCAGGCTGGGTTACTGACGGCGGTCCCTAACCGGGGCGTTTTCGTTCGCAAAATGGACGTCCGTGAGGCTCTGGAAGTTTATGATATCCGAGCGTTTCTCGATCAACTGATTGGCCAACTGGCAGCCACACACGGTTCAGATGAACAGATTCAGGAGTTGTGGGATATCCATGCGCGTTTGGATAAAGCCGTTCGAGCTGATGATTTTGAAGCCTATTATCCTGAAAATCTGGCATTCCATGAAAAGTTACTTGAGATGACGGGCTCGCGGCGATTAACGACCATGTATCTCTCGTTGGTGAAAGAGCTTCATCTATTCCGAAGGAAAGGATTGATCCAGCAGGGCTCGATGGATGTTTCCAACGCAGAACACGCACTCATTCTTGAGGCCATCGCTCATCGCGATCCGGTGAAGGCTGGACTCGCGATGCGAAATCATGTGATGACTGCAAAGCAACGACTCATGACCGCGATTGAAGTTCAGTCAGTCAGTGAGCAGATAGCGTCGTAAGAAGCCTCAAGCGCCTTTGAATTGAGGCGCGCGCTTTTCCATGAAAGCTGTTCTTCCCTCTTTATAATCATCGCTGGTAAAGCATGCGTCCACTAACGCATCACACTGATCTAAATCGCGGTACTGTGGTTCTGACAGTACCTGTGTTGCGATGTATTTCATGGCTTTGACCGTCAAGGGCGCGTTATTTCCGATTTGCGAAGCAAGACTGGCGACTTCTTGCTCAAGCGTCGATTCGTC
>QXYM01000136.1:9395-12298 GCA_009886945.1 Litorivicinus sp. | reverse complement strand
GGCAGGGTCAAGGGTTGCGAAAATCTCCGCCAGGTGCGCGGCCATGGCAATGCCATTCTCAGGATCAAGCCAAAGATGCAAATCATCTTGAGTCTCGTGATCGTGATGCGCGTGATCATGCGTGTGTCCATTGGATGATTCCGGATTCAAAACGCCGACTTCTCTGCTTTCAAATAAGCGAAGCTCCGGAGCGCTCGACAATTCGACCACCTGAAGATTTGGCAGGCTGGCGACGGGTTTCTTTAAAAAGGATTCCAAACCAAAATCCACCAGGATTAGTGCATCAGCCGCCTGCAACTGTCGCGCATGGGATGGCTTCAAAGCAAAATGATGCGGAGAGGATGACCCTTCCAGCAATAAAGATGCTGACCCACGATCACCCACCACCGACTGAACAATTGAATGAATCGGTGGTATCGACGAGACAATGGAAAGCCCATCTGCTCTGGATAGGAGAGAAACACCGGATAGTAAAACCAATCCGACCCAAGAGAGTTGTCGACGCACAGAACCACCTGACAATGAAAACGTTATGATATAACATTACGTCAATGATTGAAAAGTGGACCTCGAGACGATGTCGGACACAGCCCTCATCCGACTAACCAACGCTGGATACCAAGCTCCAGATCGCTGGTTAGTTGAAGCAGTCTCATTATCGGTGGATCCAGGCGAGATTGTGACGCTAATTGGGCCCAATGGATCCGGTAAATCCACCACCGCAAAGCTCGCACTCGGCATCTTAAAACCCACGACCGGCAAGTCCTATCGAAGAAAAGGACTAAAGGTCGCCTACGTCCCGCAAAAACTGGCGATTGATTGGACCTTACCGCTCGATGTCGAGCATTTCATGCGACTCACTGGTCAGCCATCGATCAACGCACAGGCTCACGCGATTCAAGCAACAGGCATTCAACATTTAATGCATAAGGAGCTCAGACTGTTATCTGGCGGTGAGTTTCAACGAGTCTTAATTGCACGTGCCATCGCCCGAGAACCCGATCTTCTGGTCCTTGACGAACCCGTTCAGGGTGTGGATTTCTCAGGAGAAAACGAGCTTTATCAGTTAATCGGATCAATCAGAGATGATCTTCAATGTGGCATTTTGATGATTTCCCATGATTTGCACGTTGTGATGGCGAAAACCGATCAAGTGATTTGTCTCAACGGACATGTCTGTTGCTCAGGCGCGCCAGTCAATGTTGCTCAGACCGAAGAATTTCAAACACTGTTTGGTCTGCGGGGTCACTCCGATCTGGCGCTATATCAGCACCATCATGACCACCACCACGCGCCAGACGGATCGATCGATCATGAGCACCACGAGGATTGCCAGCATGATTGATGATTTCTTTGTTCGAGCAATTCTCGCCGGTGCTGGGCTCGCTCTGATTACCGGACCTCTGGGTTGTTTCGTAATCTGGAAACGTCTCGCTTATTTTGGCGACACGCTCTCGCACGGAGCACTGTTAGGAATTGCGCTTGGACTCTTATTTGAGCTGAACCTCGAACTTTCAGTCTTCCTGATCTGTACCTTAGTGGCCACGACCTTGATGATCCTGCAACGACGGTCGAGTATTTCCTCAGATGCATTGCTCGGGATTCTCGCGCACGCGTCGCTCGCCATTGGACTTGTGGTGTTGTCGCTGATGACCTGGATTCGCGTTGATCTCATGGGTCTTCTGTTCGGTGATATCTTGGCTGTATCGAAATCAGATCTGTGGATGATCGGAGCCACAATCCTCGTCACCGGAGCGGTCTTAGCCATTATCTGGCGCTCTTTATTTGCGGCAACCGTCAGCCGCGAGTTAGCGGAAGCAGAAGGCATCAGGGCACAGACAGTTGAAATGATGTTTCTGTTGTTGATTGCCGCTGTGATCGCAATCGCGATCAAAATTGTTGGAGTGCTTCTGATCACTTCGTTGTTGATTATTCCAGCAGCCGCTGCACGCAGAATCTCAATCACTCCAGGGCAGATGATGATCGCGTCTTCCGTCGTCGGTGTCGTGTCAGTCATTCTGGGTTTGCTCGGGTCACTCAACCTTGACACCCCATCGGGTCCCAGCATCGTCGTCGCGGCGGTGTTTTGCTTTCTTCTCTCAATCTCGCCACTTGGTGATTCCATGCGAACATCACTTCGGAGTCGGCATTAATGGCAGACTTGAAACTCACCAAGAATCAAACGCTCGTCCTCAGTGTTTTAGAAGAAAGCTCTATTCCTCTGAGTGCCTATACGATTCTCGAACGACTCGGTGAGCATGGGCTTCGAGCACCGCCGCAAGTCTATCGTGCACTCGATAAATTATTAGACCTCGGTCTAGCCCACAAATTGGCAAGCATGAACAGTTTTCTCGCCTGTCAGCACACCCAATGCGGATCCCATCAAGTCACGAGTTTTGCCATTTGCGATGGATGCGAACAAGTCTCTGAGATCATCAATACTGAATTCGAGCGACAGCTCAATTCACTCGCCAAGGACGTCGGACTACAACCCACTCGATCGACGATTGAGATTCACGGTCTCTGCGATCAGTGCGCGCGCCCGAACCCAGCCACCTAATCACCCGGTAAGGATTTGTCCTTCGGTAACGCGGTAAAGGGGATGGGACTCCCTAAGACCACAAATCGTAAAAGTCCGTAGGGAACCCCGAGAACCACAAAGAACACGAGAATATCCAGATCATCACCAAGACCTGCGTAAACAATCAGTAATCCCGCTAAAGTCAGCCCAAACAAAACCGTCAAAAACGAATCCACAATAACCAAGGCTCGTCTCATCTCAATACTCCCAGTGATCTCACCGAAGAGGTGGTGTCGTCTTCAATCAGATTCAAGGCTGATCGTGAACCATTACGAATGATCATGATGCGGTGGAGTCCCATTAATGAGTCGAACAATCCGCA
>QXYM01000136.1:967-9385 GCA_009886945.1 Litorivicinus sp. | reverse complement strand
GTCGCCATAGCGACATTAGGCTCACTCGGAACTTATTCAAGTGTTCTTCAGCCAATCGATAGAGTCGACAGCGACATCGCATTGGACCAAATTGGCACATTTGATTCATTTTTTACTTTCGCATGCTCTTCTACTCAAGATCCGAAAAAATTCAACAGCCCATTACCCAAGGATCGGAGTTTTAACTTGAGGCTGTGCTCGTCAATTGAATTTCGTACTCTCGTTTCACATGCGGAATCACTACGCTTAATCAAGTGTGCTCTAAAATAACGTTAGTCAAATCTACAGGCGAGAATATTTCTATCCAATAACCATCTGGATCTTTGATGAACGCAATGCCTTTCATCGATCCATCGTTAGGCCGCTTGACGAATTCAACACCCATTGCTTCAAATCGATCACAAGCTGCATGAACGTCAGGAACAGAGACACAAATATGCCCAAAGCCTTTGGGCTCGGTGTTACCGTTGTGATAACCGTCAAATGAGTCGTCAAACTCTGTTCCATGATTGTGAGTCAATTCCAAGAGCCCAGACTGATTGGCGAGCCATTGGATTCGTTCTGCTCGATCCGATGGCATCTGATCCACTAAGCCTGCTTCAAACCCCAGAAAATAAAGCGTGAAACCCATAGCTTGAAACTCAAATGTCTCAATCAAGGTGGCTCCAAGTATATTTTGATAAAAATCGAGTGATGTCTTTGGGTTCTTGACCCGCAGCATGGAATGGTTAAGTTTAAAACCAGATGTCGTCACAAGCCGTTCTCCTTAATCAATAACTGAATTAGCATCGCAGATGCCTCTGTAAAAGTGGTAGTAAGCCCCTACTACGAAAGCGATATCGCCCAAAATTTATCTGACGTACCAACACCTCAAAAACGCCTCTAGAATTTGTGCAGGTGACGAATTCAAGTAGCCTTCGGCCTGATACTCAATGATTAATCCACCATCTCTGATTGATACATGACGTTAATTCTGACGACATATTTAGCGGCTCCTTCACCCACAATATCTCCCGCATGAAGCACTGATTTAGGATGAATACCATGCCTGAAGAATAGGACTCGCCCCCCACGCGGCGATACACGTCGGACCACCTTCCCCGAATCAATTAACAGAGTATCACCACCCTGCACCCCCTCTTCTCGGCCATTTAAATACAACAGCATAGATAACATCGATCGCCCCGTTTTCCAGTACTCCAATTGCTTGGTCTTAGGATTTACCCGGTAACCTGGCCAGTCTCCATCCAAGTGCGGTTTAAACTGTTGACCAAAGGTGTACCGATAGGTGTTCAAACGATGACTTAATCTAGCCATACTCGCTCGACCATCGAGAACGGGTGGAACAAAGGCCATGACCCGCGAACACAGTATTTCAACATCTCTTGGGTGTGCCATCCAATGAACAGTCTGATTTTGACGCATCCATGGCGGAGTTTGGATACCCGGCGCTGCTTCTCGGAAACCAAGTTGCTCAGTAAACTCGATCAAACGCCGACACTCATCATCGGAAATCACACCATCAATCTGAAAAGCAAGCTTATCGTCAAAACTGAGGTCCACATATGCGTGAGCCCCTCGCTCAGCTTGGTCTAGAAGATTTGTATTCGATCTATAGATTGGGGTCTGTGCTTCATGGCCGCCACTAGGTAATGAGCCCAGATCAGTAGCTATCACCTCGAAACTCATGGTTGATTCCTCACAAAAAGCCCAGCACGCAGGTAGCATGCTGGGCTTTGCACTACAGACTGATCACTAAATTGTTCTTGCAGCCATCTCTTTGGCAATATAATCAGCCTGTCTGATGGCGAGAGTAACGATCGTGAGCGTCGGATTCTCTGCGGCACCAGTCGTAAACTGAGAGCCATCAGATACGAACAAATTCGAAATATCGTGCGTCTGCCCCCACTTATTGACAACCCCATCGCTAGCTTTAGCCGACATTCTGTTTGTCCCAAGATTATGCGTCGAAGGATACGGCGGTGTTGGGTACGTTTGAGTGGCACCAACCGCATCATACAGAGCAGCACCCTGTCTCCAGGCATGGTTACGCATAGCAGTATCGTTAGGGTGATCGTCGAAATGGACGTTAGGAGCCGGAAGTCCGTATTGATCTTTAACGTCATGGTTCAGTGTGACACGGTTAGTCTCCTGCGGCATATCCTCGCCAACAATCCACAACCCAGCCATATTTTCATAGGTATCCATTGCAGCCGCGAATTCTCTTCCCCATCCACCAGGGTTTAAGAATGCCGCCATAAAGGGAACACCTAAGGCCAGCGTTTCAAGCTCATAGCCCCCGACGAACCCTCGGCTAGGATCGTGACGAGCTTCATCTTGAATAATTCCAGCCATGGTAGTCCCCCGCCAAAAACGGACCGGCTCCGGGAATGAAGCGTAAACAGAAGCCGTCATGTGTCGCATATAGTTTCTACCGACTTGACCTGAGCTATTTGCCAATCCATCGGGAAACATTGTTGAGGCCGAGTTGAGAAGAAGTCTTGGGCTCTCGATCGAATTACCAGCGACAGCAACGACTCGTGCCTTTTGAAGATGCTGATTTCCATCTTTATCCGCGTACAGCACACCCGTGACCTTACCGGTTTTGTCGTGCTCGATCTTAAGTACATGCGCATGAGTTCGCACTTCTAGATTGCCAGTAGCCTCGCCTTCGGGAATATCCACATAAGCAGAAGACCACTTGGCACCGAACTTACATCCTTGGAAACAAAAGCCGACTTGCTGGCAACCTGGACGACCGCCTCTTGGCTGGCTATTAATCGCCATATTGCCTGTATGAACTTGCTTATATCCGAGCTTCTTCGCACCTGCCTCGAACACTTTGTAATTGTTGTTTCCAGGTAATCCAGGAATCCCATTGGTTCGGGTCACGCCCATCTTCGCTTCGGCCTTAGCGTAATAGGGTTCAAGTTCGGACAACCCAATCGGCCAGTCAAGAAGATTGGCACCCTGGACATTCCCGTAAACGGTTTTAGTCTTGAATTCATGCTCTTGGAATCGCAGAGATGCGCCTGCCCAGTGGACGGTTGAACCACCAACTGCTTTCACGATCCAAGACGGCAAACCAGAAAAGTCTTTGGCTACCCGCCAATCTCCCGACGTGGTTCGAGCATCTAACCAACTGATTTGGCCAAAACTACCCCACTCATCATTTTGATAATCTTGTGGTAAGTGTCGACCACCTGCCTCCAGGCACACGACTTTGATACCTTTTTGAGCTAATTCATTAGACAGGACACCCCCGCCCGCTCCAGAACCAATTACAACAACAACACCGTCGTCAGTTAAATCAAACTTTGCACTCATTTTTATAATCTCCAGCTCTTTCGGCTATTAAATCCACGCGATGTCGTCGAAACCTCGATTAATGTAGCCGCCTTTACTGTACGACTCCCCCTCATAACCGAAAAATGGCCAGACTTCCTTGTTGTTGTAGAGACCGGTAACTAAATTACCTCGCATCGTTTGGAAAAATGCGCTTTGTTCCATACCACGAAGGATAGAGGCTCGATCCCGCTCCCATGGCACAGACAAATAATTAGCAAACCCCTGACCCTGAGCAGCCGCGTTCAAAGCATCAACCCCTGCTGCGACCCGATCTTTTGAATCTGCTGAATCAAACCCTTTGACCGCCGCAGCGTAATATTGATCACCAATGTGATCGTGCGGATAAATATCACGAGCCATCTGAATCAAAGTGGCCATTTCAGATGGAGTCACGTGATTAGTCTCCATGGCCCATGCTGCTGTACTCCCAGCGACGAAACCGGTCCCCACAGCCAAGCCTGCTCCGACGACCATACACCGCTTGAGAAGCTCTCGGCGGCTTATCCCTTTCGATGAAGTGATTGTTTCCATTGCTACTTTTCCTCATTGTTATTTTTGAAAACGCTTTATTCAATCAAACGTTATCAAGAGAGAACGTTCAACCGACACGAATCCTTCAATTACTATGCTTTTAATGGAATACCATAGGGTAGTAACTGATTACTACACGGCCGAAATTAAGATAATAAATTAGTATTAATTATCAGTAATTTAGAGGGGTTACGAACAATAGAATTCCGCCTGCGCGAGCGATGCAGACATACTTTGGTCGGCCAAAACGAATCAACTGGCTTTGAGTTGACGCTGATCTTCTAAGCGAGTCGCCAAGCGGTTATCTGTATAAATCAAACAGGCAGAACGTAACAATGATGTGAAGTTTTGAGGTGCACCACGCAGTTCCATTACCTCACGATGTAGCCTGCTTATGAACTCAGGAGTCGTAAAACCCTGAGACTGTGCGACATCATCAAGCACCGACCAATATAACCCCTCCAACCGAATGCTAGTCACCTGGCCATCGAGACGAATACTTCGAGAAACATAGGAGTAGTTCTCAGGGTCTTGTCCCGCGAATATCTGACACACTATTTAACCTCCTTATTATTATTAATAGTGGGCTTAACATTACACCTATCCGGCGCGAGCGCCAAGACGGTTGGTCTCCCATTATTCATCACTAAAGAATATTCCGTTCAAAGCGCTCGAACCTGATCATAACCCATTAGGAATGATCATGATGCGGTGGAGTCCCATTAATGAGTCGAACAATCCGCAAGGTAATTTTTGGTGCAATCGGTAAGGCCAAAAAGGCAGCAATTGACGCCACTGGCCAGGCAAACACAAAAGCTCGGCCCCAATTGACGAAAAATGCGTCGTTGAAGCCGAGATTCATCCAGGTTACAAAACCGGTCATGATCATTGCCATGATAAACGCCATGACAATCGGACCGACAAATTGAGGAGATACTTTCATACAGTCACTTCTTTAGACGATGCAACGCAGTGTACCGCGATCAGACACAAAAGCATTGATGCCAATCAAGCGCCCAGATATTCGGGTCACCCACCGAGGGTACACAGTCGATGTTATCCAAAGACCTTGTGGATGATTGTGTGAATAAACGCAGATTTTGCACTCACTGTCACCATTCTGAGCCGTGCGCAACATTTACTCACTGAGCGCTTCGTCTACTGCTTGATTTGCGTGAATGACGGTCGTGTCGATGATTGGAACGCGACAGTCGTCTTCTGAAATCAGTAGCCCAATCTCCGTACATCCCAAGATGACAGCTTGTGCGCCTCGCTCAACCAAATCAGCAATCACCTCCTGATAAGATTCCCGCGAGTGTGAATTGATCAGCCCACAACACAGCTCATCATAGATAATGCGATGAACCACTGCTTGTTGCGCAGATGACGGAGTGAGAACGTCGAGATCGAATCTATCCCTCAATCGTTGGCGATAAAATGGACGCTGCATCGTGAATTCTGTGCCCAATAGCCCAAGCCGAGTCACACCAAGTGTTTGCGCAGCTAAGCCTGCCGCATCAGCGATATGCAACACAGGCATCGAGACAGAAGCACTCACCTGATCGTAAACTTCATGCATCGTGTTGGTACAAATCACAATGAAATCGGCACCCCCTGCCTCGAGTTGACGCGCGGCCTGGATCAATAACCCAGCTGCAGCCTCCCAGTCATTGATGCGCTGAAAGTGTTCAATCTCCGCGAAATCCACACTCACCAGAACGATTTTTGCCGAATGAAATCCCCCTAACCGCTTATTGATCTCTCGGTTGATCAAGGAATAGTAGGTTTGGGTGCTTTCCCAGCTCATCCCGCCGAGAAGACCAATGGTTTTCATCAGGAAAACCAGCCGCCGATCTCGGAGACATATAACACTAACAAGACAAAAGCGATTCCTTTCCAGATCCAAAGGTTTTGACGGAGCTCTTCGGCTTCTTTTTCCAACGCCTTCAATTCATCGCTCATCCACTTCTCCCAGTCTTACGTCAAATTTTTCATATCCAAGGATGATACAAGATTCCGAGCTGAGATCGATCTCATGACGCAACCTTCGCCACAGGGATCTTGTCGAGACGCAAGCGGGCATCTCGGACAGGTCAGCGATCATCCGGTGGAAGACCGGATAAAGAACGGTATGATAGTGTGAAGATCAAACACCATGACGATGAAACCGATGAAAAACCTTCTCAAATCGATCACGATCCTCAGCATCTCCACGCTGATCTCTGTCGCTCAGGCAGCACCACCAACCACCTTTCGCTGTGTCGACGTCATCACGAAACGGGCGTTTCAGTTTGAAATTCCGGCCGATGGTAAGGGTGATTTAACGTTCTTGGCCGGCTTCCCAGTGAAATCCAGAGGTCAGCTACCGATGACCCACTACTTTTCCGAAACGACCTTTCGATTTGGAAGTGAAGTGGAAGGCGGTATGTTCCGAAACGGGATTTTTTATTACCACCGCCATGACACCGGGACCGGAACCAAGATTGTCAGTGGCACCTGCCGGGTGATCTAACTAGAGAATCCGGCACCAACCCTTCGCACCGAGAGCTTGGTTAAATCCACGAATCTCTCGGTAATGGCACTGATCGGATTCATAATCAATAATGGCGTAAGCACAAAACAAGAGCGTTGCGCCGATACACGTGAGTGCGACAACAGTTTGCGTGTGGTGCTTGATCCAATTCATCCGTCAGTGTCTCCATGTCTACAAATAGAGATCGACAAGTCCAACGAAATCTTCACTGATTTCACAGGGCTCATGTCACACTGTGCTCAAAACAACCCCTCTACACCTCAATGATTCGGGATCCAGCTAGGATTTTAAGTGGAACTCGATCGGTTGAGAGAGTGTTGTTTTCACAGGACATTTTAGGAGAACATCTCGCAGGTGAGCTTGCAATCCCTCATCACAACACGGATCAAAAACAATCGTAAACTGAAATCTCGCCGCACTCACAGATCGTTCAAGTTCAACAGTCACAGAGGTCTCTCCGACTTCGATCCCGTGCTTTTGTGCGTACATGCGTAATGTAATCTGCAAACAGGATGCCAAGGAAGCCTCAAGAAAATCATGGGGCCGCAAACCGGCATCCAAGCCCCCTTTCTCAGCTGTTACATCTGCGATCAATTGATGTTCTCGACACGTTAATTTGGTCGCATAGGGAGACCCCTGATACTCTGCACGCACCATCTGTAACTACTCCTCTATCAGACCAAGTCGACGCCTTAAGTCCTCTGACATTGAGTGCTTGGTTAGCTTCGAACCCGCGTAACGCACTAAACCGGGCAAGGGATCGGACAGTAAGTCGCCCAGTTCGTGGCTAACGGATAGTAATTGCTCTAAATCCACTTCACATCGATAACCGTCAAAGATTAAGGCATGCACCAGGTCTTCGGTGCAGACGTTTCCTGTCGCTCCAGGAGCATACGGACAACCACCGATCCCACCGATAGAGGCATCTAAATGGCGAATCCCAGCAGCAATCCCCGATAACGCATTCGCGATCCCCAGACCGCGTGTGTTGTGGAGGTGAAGCGTGATTTCAATGGACGGAAAAGCCTCTGTGAAACCACTGCAAAGATCATAGACCTGTCGAGGCGTTGCCGCACCGATCGTATCTGCTAGGGTTAATGAATCAATGCCGGCGTCTAAGTAACGATGAGCCCATTCAAAGACGGTCGACTGTGTCACCTCTCCATGAAAGGGACAGCCAAACGCTGTCGCCAGTGTCCCGTTGACCCGAAGTGATCCCCGATTGTTGCAAATCTCGCGAAATTGCTCGATGGATTGCTCGCAGGTCATCCTGAGATTTGCCAAATTGTGGGCTTCACTCACCGACATCACCAAGTTGACTTCATCAAGCTCAACTGCAAGCGCTCGATCAAGCCCTCTACGATTCGGAATTAACGCACTGTACGTAACACTCGGCTGTCGATTGATAGCCGCGAGAACCTCTTCGGCATCTGCAAGCAATGGGACGGCCTTGGGCGAGACGAAGGAGGTCACTTCAATTTTTGAGAGCCCAGTTTTCGATAATTGGTCAATCAGTCTGACTTTGTCCTCGGTCGTGACGAACTGACCGGCGCTTTGTAACCCGTCACGCATTCCGACTTCTTGAATACAGACCAAATCAGAAGAATGCGCCACCATCAATCACCGCCTGTCACTTTCCGAATCGTGATCGGGTCAAGACCCAGCGACTCTAAAATTGACTCATTATGTTCCCCAAGCTTGGGCCCCAGCCATCGCGTTCCACCCGGTGTTTTTGTCAATTTGGGAACGGCCGCTGGCATACAGAGATTTAATCCAGACTCAAGCGCGTGTCGCTCAATCGAACCGCGTGCTTGAATTTGCTCATCTTCAAACACTTCAGCGACTGAATTGATTCCTGACGCCGGTACCTCTGCAGCCTCCAGAATATCGAGCGCCTCAGTCAAGGTTACCGATGATGACCAGGCTCCGAGGATCGCATCCAACTCATCAGAGGCCTTCGCTCGCCCGTCATTGTGTTTGAACTGAGGATCATCAGCGATATCAGG
>QXYM01000136.1:0-957 GCA_009886945.1 Litorivicinus sp. | reverse complement strand
CAGGTCTCCCGATCGCCTGCATCAAGCGATTAAAAATACTGTCGCCATTCGCCGCCAACACCAGATAGCGACCGTCGCGAGTGGTGTAGGTATTCGAGGGTGCAATTCCAGGAAGGCTCGATCCAGTGCGCTCGCGGATGGTGCCATCTGCACCATATTCTGGGATTAAGCTTTCTGTGACAGCCAACACAGACTCCACCAATGAGACATCGACCACCTGACCTTCTCCGGTCGCTTCTGCATGTCTAAGCGCCATCAATGACCCAACAACGCCATACAATGAAGCCAAGGTATCACCAATACTCACCCCAGTTCTTACTGGTGCCCGGTCTGGATAACCGATCAAATATCTCAGCCCCCCAATCGCTTCAGCAATCGCGGCAAACCCTGGCTTACCCGCTTGAGGACCCGATTGTCCGTAGCCTGAAACACGAAGCATGACAAGTCGAGGATTGACCTTTGATAAAGCGTCCCAGCCGAGATTCCACTTCTCGAGCGTCCCTGGTCTGAAGTTTTCGATTAACACATCAGCGTCACTCACCAAACGCTTCAAGACCTCCTGCGCATCTGGATCCTTCAGATTCAGGGTTAACGATTGTTTATTTCGACTTTGCGAGTACCACCAAAGCGATGTGTCTCCATCCATCTTGCGCCACTTTCGGAGTGGATCGCCAATTGCTGGTGGCTCAATCTTGATCACATCTGCGCCAAATTGTGCAAATAAGGCTCCTGCGTAAGGTCCAGCAATCAAGGATCCAAGCTCAATGACACGGATACCTTCTAAGGGGCCAGAGTTCAGTGATGTCATTTATCCCCCCTATCCAAATGGGAGCCAAAGGACAAGGTTAGGGAAGATCGTAAACAGGATCACCGCCAATACCAAAATCAAGAAGAATGGGAATGAACCGCGAGCCACTGTCATCAATGAGGTCTGCCCGGGAGAAATTCCCTGAATCA
>QXYM01000135.1:2499-8208 GCA_009886945.1 Litorivicinus sp. | reverse complement strand
TGGACCAACGCTTGAGACTCCGGTTCCAACTGAAGTTTGAGTGACGCAACCCGCAGCATCGTTCGACCGAAGCCATTCAGGAAACCGAGTACAATCGGGTGAAACGCAATGACATCAGCCACTGGGTCGGTGTCGCTTAAACCTCGGGCTAGACCTAAAATATTGGGAAAGGCGAAAGCGAGGTCATCCGCATAGCGGCTCAAATCTTGATGGTTCTCCTGGCGCATGTCTGTCCTTGGTTCACAGTGTTGACTTGGGCTTCAACAATCTCAGCTTAATCGAGTTGCGAAGTGAATCCAAAGAATTGATCAGAGGCTTGATTTCGGTTCATTGATGCATGGGTATGATGAATTTTGCATCGAGTGCCCCGATCAATCAGTCATGAATCGATCGGAAGGCATGCGAGGGTAACGATGGTATTTCAGCGACAAGTGAACGCAACTATGGCATGGATGTTATGTCTCTATTCTCAGACTCTGATCGCAGCTGATCCTCATCCATTGATCGATCCACCACGCTGTTTTAATCACCTTGGAGAGACAGTGGAATACATCACACGTTCTGCGTCACAAGGGCAAGTCGCCGCTGGTATGGCAAATCGCGATTCAGATGGTCACCCGATCATTGTTCGGATGAACTATGACAAAGCGGATCCCGCGTTTCAGCGTTTTGTGGATTTTCACGAATGCGCCCATCACCAAGTTGGGCATGTCGATCAACCGCATCCCCCACGAAATAGCTTTGACCACTTAATGAATGAGAGCATCGCGGACTGTGTTGCCATATTGCGAGTTCGTGAAGAGGCGAATCATACCTATTCACAAGTGATTGAAGCTTTGACTGAGGCGATGAGCCTGGTGGGGTTTCCTAAGATCAGCACGGACAGTCGATTGAGTAACATCGAAAATTGTTACAGGAAGGACAGCTCATCAGACGCGTTTATTGCAGGCATCATTATCGAGTATGAAAAGCATTGACCTGTACCCTCGATGTCGGCCACCGTATGGAGCTATTGGTGGTTGATGAGCGTTTCTCTTGAGTAACTCTGATTATGATGTTGTTGTCCTAGGTGGAGGTGCGGCCGGTCTTTTCTGCGCCTTGACCGCGGCTCGCCGTGGCCGCAAGGTCGTCGTTCTCGACAGCAGTAATAAAGTGGGAAAAAAAATCCTGATGTCGGGTGGAGGACGTTGCAACTTTACGAATCTGGACATCCAACCTGAGAACTATCTCTCAGCAAATCCTCACTTTATGAAATCCGCTTTGAAGTCCTACACGCAATGGGATTTTATTGAATTGGTCGAAAAGCACAGGATTGCCTATCATGAGAAGACGTTGGGCCAATTGTTTTGCAACGACTCCTCAAAACAAATACTCAACATGCTGCTCTCCGAATGCGATGATTCGGGTGTTTTGATCAAAACACAGTGTGAAGTCCAGTCAGTCAAAGCAGCAGACCATCGGTTTATTGTTCGAACATCCCTGGGTCGATTCGTCGCTGAGTCACTGGTGATTGCCACCGGAGGCCTTTCAATACCAACCATGGGGTCATCAGGTTTCGGGTATGAAATCGCTGAACAGTTTGGTCTTGAGGTTCTGCCTCGGTCGGCTGCCTTGGTTCCTTTGACGTTTAGTGACTCGTTAAAACCTGTCTGTGAGCGTTTATCGGGTTTGTCAGTCGATGTGACAATGACCTGTCATGGCATGACCTTTCGAGAAGGGATGTTGTTTACTCATCGAGGGCTCTCAGGCCCTGTGTCTCTCCAAATTTCAAGTTATTGGTCTCCTGGTCTTTCGATCGACATTGACCTCCTTCCTGAGATCAATGCCACTGACTGGCTTTTGGAAGGTAAGACGGAGCATGGAAAAGTACTTCTCCGATCAATCCTTGCAAAGCGATTGCCGAAAACGCTTGTCGGCGAGCTTGAGTTTTTGCATTGGGCTGATGTTCGGGAGAGACCGTTAGCGGAGATTCCGGATCTGCGATTGCGCCAGATTGGTTCGATACTCAACCATTGGGTGGTGAAGCCCTCAGGAACCGAAGGTTATCGAACAGCGGAAGTCACGCTTCACGGCATTGATACGAAACACTTGTCATCGAAAACCATGGAATGCAACGATCATCCGGGTTTGTATTTTATCGGTGAGGTGGTCGACGTGACAGGGCATCTCGGAGGATACAATTTCCAGTGGGCGTGGTCGTCAGGGTATGTGGCTGGAGTGCATGTTTAGCACTCCAGTTCTGAATCAAGGGAGTCAGCTTACTTCGTGTTGTCTGGCAACCAGGTGGCAAGCTCCGGCCAAATCACGAGAATCATGACCATGACGAGCATGAGAGCCACCATGGGTAACGCTGTCTTTGCGATATAGCCAATCTCATGTTTGGTCATTCCTTGAAGCACGAAGAGATTGAAGCCAATCGGTGGGGTGACTTGCGCCATCTCAACCACCACGACGATAAAGATGCCAAACCAAATGACATCAATTCCAGCCTGGCGAATCATTGGTTCGACGATCGCCATAGTCAGTACGACCGATGAAATTCCATCGAGAAACATGCCAAGAATGATGTAGAAAATGGTCAGTGCTGCGATCAAAACAAGTGGGGATAGATTCCGTTCACCAATCCAGCCAGCGAGTGCACGTGGCAATCCAGTGAAGCCCATCGACAGTGAGAGAAATGCTGCACCCATGAGGATGAGCGCAACCATTGCTGAGGTGCGAGTCGCTCCCATCAGGCTCTGCGTAAAGGTTGACCAATTCAACGAACCCTGAGCCGTGGCAAGGGTCAATGCACCAACAACCCCCACCGAGGCGGCTTCAGTCGCTGTGGCCCAACCAAAATACATCGAACCAATGACCGCGATCACCAGTCCAATCACCGGAAGCAGAAAACGACTTTCGTAGAGCATGTGTTTGAGCGAAATGGCCGGTGTCGGCTCAGGGCGTTGGTCACGTTTCACATAGTGCCAACCAATAATGTAGGTCATGAATAGCCCAGCCAGCACTAAGCCAGGGATGACGCCAGCCATAAATAATTTGGTGATGGACTCATTGATGGTCACACCATAAACAATGAGCGTCAGTGATGGGGGAATCATCAAGCCGAGTGTTGCAGCGCCGGCCAGGGTCCCAATGATCATATACTCGGGATATCCGCGGCGTCGTAATTCCGGGATGGACATTTTTCCAACGGTTGTGAGTGTGGCTGCAGATGAGCCACTGACCGCCGCAAACAGGGTGCACCCTGCAATATTCGTATGCAACAGACCACCGGGAAGCCAGCGCATCCAAGGGGATAATCCGCGAAACATATCTTCAGAGAGCCTCGTTCGATACAAGATCTCCCCCATCCAGATGAATAGTGGCAGGGCGGTCAGCGTCCAACTTGAGGCTCCGGTCCAAATGGTCGTGATCATGGCGTCACCCGGCGGGCGTGAGGTAAATAGGGTCATGCCCACCCAAGCAACACCGACTAATGCCAGACCGACCCAAACCGAGCTTCCCAGTAGCGCAAAGAGAACGAACAAAAAGATGATGGTCGCGTAAAGTTCGGTCATTCCAATACTTCCTGTCTAATGGCGCTTCGTTTGGTCGCAACGAGACGAATCAAATGATCCCAAAGGCAAATGGCCAATAACACTGTTCCAATCGACATGGTGAGTTGTGGCACCCACATGGGCGTATAAATCAGCTCGCCAGTTGCTTGATCAAGTAATGCGCCCCATTGGCTCGGTGAGCTGCCGAATAGCTGTAAAAATTGAGTGAGATAATCGGGTATTTGGTCTTGGCCTTGGGTCCGATCGTTGAGGAGCGCGGACATTTGGTTCGTTTTGATTGCATAACGTGCGAAATAGGTCGCAATGACAGCCGATAGCGCGAGTGCGAAGACATTGAGCCAGTATCGAGTCCAGTCATTCAGGTTTAACAACACAGATACTCGGATATGAGATCCATGTGATAGAGCGTGGGCTAATGCGAAGAACGAAGTAGCCGCCATCGCGTATCCCGCAAATTCGGTCGAACCCTCAAAAGTCAGGCCCAGCCAACGCGAGCCCATTTGGCCGATTGTGATCAACAAAATGACGCACATGAAAAAAGCCGCGATGTAGCCCGAGATCGTATATACCCGATCGAGAATCGCCCAGAGGGGCTGGAAGATGCGACTGATGATTTCGGCTTGAATCGCCGCAAAAAGCGCGATCGCCAAGGGGAGTCCGAAAATCCATATCCACAATGGAATTCCAATAAAATCCGGCCAGTTAGTCATGGTTCTTCTTATCAAGTGTGTGCCCCAGATCGCTGGGGCACAGATTGAGGTTACATCTTGTTGTAAGCGTCGATGATGGCTTGGCCATCAGCTCCAACGGACTTTAACCAATCGGCCTGCATTCCTGCGCCGATTTCTTTGAGCTTTGCCAGGAAAGCAGGACTTGCGTCTTCTACCTTCATACCATTGCTTTCAAGTTGTTCGAAGTACCAGTTCGCAAGATCTGCTGATTTGGCAGCGCAAGCCGCTCCGGTTTCATCCGCTGCTTTTTGAATCGCAGTCTTGGTTGCACCATCGAGATTGTCCCAAATCCCTTTGTTGACCATGACGTAGTTTCTGGGATGCCAGGCATTCACTTTATAATAGTGCGATAGGTGCTCCCAAACCTTCCGGTCATAGCCAGTTGAACCAGACGATATAAATGATTCAGCAACGCCGGTTGCCAAAGCCTGGCTCAGCTCAGCAGCCTCGACTTGAACTGGGATCATTCCAAGCTCTTTAGCAAAGGTTGCAGTGGCTGAGTTGTATGAACGGAATTTGACGCCTTGCGTGTCAGAGACTGTGTCTACGGCTTTATTGAAATAAAATCCTTGGCCGGGCCACGGACAGGTATACAGCGTGACCAAATTTAAATCCGCAAGCTGGGCATTCACTTTGTCTTTTGCCACTTGCCACAACTTTTCGTTGGTTTCATAGGTTGTTGCGAGGAAAGGAAGATTGTCCCAGCCGAGCAGAGGAGCTTCGTTGGCATGGGCTGACATAAAGCGTTCACCAATTGGGGCCTGACCTGTCTGGATGGCGCGTTTGATTTCACCACCCTTGAACAATGAGCCACCCGGATGGACTGTAATATCAATCTTTCCTTTGGTGTAATCGCGTACCTTGTCTGCGAAAACCACGCCCATTTCGGAATGGAAGTTAGTCGCCGCATAGGCCATTGGCATGTCCCATTTCTCGGCTAGTGCTGTCGCAGAAATGGATGTTGCAGCCAATGCAGCTGCAAGTATCGTGAGTTTTCTCATGACTGAGTTCTCCTCGTTGTGATTATCATTATTGTTTGGTGAACCGACCAGGATTGAAGGGAGCCATGTCAATGTCAACGGTTCTTCCCTGAATCAGTTCACTAAGGATTCGGCCTGTTTTTGCACCACCTGTCAACCCTACATGCTGATGTCCGAAGCCTAACCAGCAGTTTTTGATCGCCGGAATCTGTCCGATCAATGGTAGTGAGTCCGCCGGTGCGGGCCGATGACCGAGCCATGAATCAATGCGCTCAAAAGTCACTCCGGGCAGTAAGGCCTTCACTTGGGTTTTTAACAGTTCAATGGGTTCTGGGTTTTCGCCCAGTTCCAAGCCTCCAAATTCCACAATTCCAGCGGCCCGTATCCGATCTGTCAGCGGTGTGATGACGAACTTCCCAGATGCGATCATCATGGAATTCA
>QXYM01000135.1:0-2489 GCA_009886945.1 Litorivicinus sp. | reverse complement strand
CAGGTGCTCGGGGCTGATGATCTGATCGTCAACTCGATAGCCTAAGCCATCTGTGGTGTGAACGAGTTCAGTGATTTGGCCGATACGGAGGCGTCCACCTTGTTCAACGAAATCATGTGCGAGCGTCCGAATGTATTTGCCTGGATCCGAAATTCGGCCGTGTTGATGACACAAAACGACGGTATCGAATTGATTGGCAAATAGGGGGTCAATCGCGCCGTAATCAGACCCAGTGATCACATCAAACTGAATCCCCAGTTGTGCTCGAAGATCCCACCATTTTTGATCGTTTTCATAGGCCTCTCGGCGATCATATCCAAATCCATACGGATGCTCTGCGACAAACGATTCTGCCCCAGTCCCATGAGCCAAGGCCTGATGTTGGGCTACGGTATCCCGCAACAAGGGGATCATGGATCGTGCGTAATATTCCACATGTTGAGTCGTGCAGTGTTTCAAGTAGCTAGCTAGAAAAGGGATCATCTTTGGGAGATAGGGCCAGCGGATGAACAATGGAGAGGCCTTGTTCAGGAGCATACCAAAGGCGTTTTTTGGGAGCGCAGGGGTGGTGATCGGGATGACGGATCCAGCCGCAAGGACACCGGCATTGCCATAGCTGGCGCCGCCAGCCGGCCCAATCTGATCAATGATGGTGACCTTGAAGCCTGCGCGCTGAAGCCAAATCGCGGTAGAAATTCCTACCATGCCGGCCCCTAAGATGTGAACTTCCTTCACTAACAGTCCTTTTTATTATTTGACAGGAGTCGATGGTAGGTGGTTCTGTTGATGCTGTGAAGAACATGCTTGAGTGAGAATCCCATTGTTGAATAATCGCGCGCTAATGATCGCTGTGACCCTTGGGGTTTTAGGTTCTCTGATGTGGGGCGCACACTCTTCGGTCTCTGTGTTTGGGCTTCGGACAGGCCTCGATAGTTTTGATATTGCTGCTGCCCGCGTCGTAGGTGCGGCCTTTGCCGTCATTCCTTTTCTTTTAGTCCGTGGCCTGTCGATCCTTCCGCCGGTCAAGCAAACCCTTTGGTTAACGCTCGGGGCTGGTGTTCCGTTTGGGCTCCTTAACGTGGCCGGATTACAGTTCGCACCGATCAGTCATACAGGCGCGATTTCGCTCGGCTGTGTACCCTTGGTGACGGCTTTTGCTGCGAATCGATTGTTTGGGGATCGCGTTTCTGTGAGCCATTTGGTTGCATTGAGTATCTTAGTTTTATCGCTGACGGTGATCTGGAGTACTCGTCCATTTGAGTGGATTCATGTGGTGGGTGATGTGTGCTTTTTTGGGAGTGCATGCCTGTGGGCCAGTTACGGGTTAAATCTGCGCCGATGGCAATTGAGTCCGGTGCAAGGGATGACTGCAATTACGATAGGTTCTATGCCTTATTTACTGTGGTATTTTTTGGCGAGAGAACACACCTTTTTCAGTCAGGTTGATCAAGGCCTCTTACAGGTCCTCTATCAGGGGGTGGTGATCGGTGTATTAGCTGTGCTGATTTACGGCAAAGTGCTTGAAATGATTGGTCCCATGATGGGTACGATGTTTCTTGCAGTATCACCATTTTTGATTCCTTTTATGGCGTTGTTGATTTTAGGACAGCCAATTGATACCGGTGACGTCACAGGACTTTTTCTGGTCGTGATCTCAATGATGATTGCATTCTGGAAACCATTCGATCGTCGGAAAGAGGTCGTCGATGGCAATGTCTGAATTCACCGTTGGTGTGATCCAGCTCAACACGAATTTTCCACGGCCCCTCGGTGATATCGGGAATCCCGAAACCTTTGGATCTCAATCAATCGTTGTTAAGTTGGATTTGGCCACAGTGGCGGATGCGATCTCTACAGAGGTCATCGATGGCCCATTGCTTGATGAAATGGTTGAGGTGGCTTTGCAGTTAGAGGCCAAAGGTTGTGATTTGATTACGACCAGTTGTGGCTTCTTGGGACCTGTCCAATCCCATGTTCAGGCAAACGTCACTGTTCCGTTCATCAGTACGTCACTACTGTTATTACCGTTTCTCAAAACGGTGTATTCCGCGCCGAATGATATCGGCATTTTGACGTTTGATTCGAGAGCGCTCCGTCCGCACCATTTCGTGGGTCATGATATTGGTGGAGTGGTGGTGCAAGGCCTCGAGTCTGATACGGAGCTCTATCGCGTCATTTCTACCGATGAGCGAGCTCTGGATGAAGAACGAGCCGCCCGAGAAGTCACCGAGCGCGTGACAAAGCTCATTGATGAGTTTGGAGTTCGCTGTGTGATCTTTGAGTGCACAAATTTATCACCCTATAAATCACAAGTTCGCTCAGCAACAGGAATTGCAGTATTTGATTTAGTGGACCTGGTGGCGTTTCATAGGAACGCGCTGAAAGGATAGAGAATGAACAATCAACGAGTTGTAGTGGCAGGTGGTTCGCGGGGGATCGGTAAGGCAATTGCCAAATCGCTCGCGCTCGATGGACACCGCGTAGTCGTG
>QXYM01000134.1:360-16451 GCA_009886945.1 Litorivicinus sp. | reverse complement strand
CCAGCGCCAACTTTTTACATGGCCGAGGATTATCATCAGGACTACTACAAAACCAATGCTTTGCAATATAAATTTTATCGATACCGGTCGGGCCGAGATCAGTTTCTTGATCGGGCATGGGCGCAGCAGCCAGGATTCAGATTATTTGATGGAGCGGCATTGAAAGAGAGCACCTATCGAAAACCAGATATTGAGGACATTCGGGCTCGATTGACTCCGTTGCAATATCAGGTCACTCAGGAAGATGGCACTGAACCACCCTTTCAAAATGCGTATTGGGATCAGAAAACCGACGGTATCTACGTCGACATCGTCAGTGGGGAACCCTTATTTAGCTCGCTTCATAAATACGATTCAGGAACCGGATGGCCTTCTTTTTGGCAGCCGCTGGAGACATCGCATATTGTTGAAAGGGACGATTCAAAGCTCTGGATGAAGCGGATTGAGGTCCGTTCAAAATTCGGTGATTCACACTTAGGTCATGTGTTTCCCGATGGACCTGCGCCAACGGGACTTCGATACTGCATCAATTCTGCGGCATTAAAGTTTGTGCCCGTCGAGGACCTTGAGCGTGCTGGTTATGGCCAATACCGAGCAGAGTTTTCATCAGCTCAGAATTGAAAAATGATCTAGGCGGCCTCACCTCAAACATTTATTTAAAAGGAAGGCTAGCATGACTGTTCAAATTGGGTGGCGGGGAACAACCGTTGATGTTCTTGGGAATCTCCCGGCTGTTGGTGAAAAGGCTCCGGATTTTATTCTTACAGCAGACGATTTGGATGACATTACATTACTCGATTTTGCCGGGCAAAAGCTTGTATTGAATATTTTCCCATCGATCGATACTCCAACCTGCGCTACCAGTACGAGGCGGTTCAATGAAGAGTTAGCAGCACTCGAGAACACCGTAGTGCTGTGCGTGAGTGCTGATTTACCCTACGCACAAAAAAGGTTTTGTGGATCAGAGGGCTTGGACCGGGTTAAAACCGCCTCGACTTTCCGATCGACTTTTTCCAACGATTATGGTGTGACGGTCCTCACAGGAATACGGCGGGGCCTAACTGCGCGAGCCGTTGTTGTGATTGATGTCGATGGGACCGTGAGGCACGTGGAATTGGTAAAAGAGGTGTCAACAGAACCAGATTACGCAGCCGCCCTCGCTGCATTGTGAATTACTTGAGCAAGGAGGCGATGGATTCACGAGTCGCCTCTGTTGCTCCCTCTGCTTCACGAGTCAACTGCTCATAGATGTTGATGATTTGATTGGCCATTGCAGTCAATTCACTGCCTCCGCCGGATTGACCGCCGGTTTTGCTAATTAACACGGGATCTTTGAGAGAATCGTTGAGTTCTTGAATTAACAGCCAAGCTCGGCGATACGACATATTGATGGATTTCGCTGCTTGAGATAGCGAATGTTCCTTCTGGATGGCTTTGAGTAGTGCAATCTTCCCGGGCCCTAACAGCGTATCGTTGTCATCTAAGGCGAGTTTGAGTTTGAGGCGTGGGACAGACACGTTCAGCAGTCCCGGTCTTTAACCTTTCGCGTGACTTTACGCGGATGGAGGACATAGCAAGTTCCAATCTCGTTATCGCCACGAGTGACGAACATACGGTAGGGATCACTTTTAACGCGGACCTTGACTGGACCACCGTAGGATCGTTCAAAGGTTGCGGATGCGCCGCCGAGGACTTGCAGCGAGCATTGCGTCATCGATTTATGAGAGACACTCACCCCAACTTCTTTCAGATTATTGGCAATATCCTTGCAGAATTCCTGGTCGATATTTGAGCTCGTAAAATCCCGAGCGATGGCTTGCGTTGAGGCCAGCCAAAGGCTGCTGATAAGTACAATGAGTTTGATCATGGCAAGAGCCTAGCAAGCCTTGGTCTGACTGAACAGAGGTCAGTGATTCATTCGGTGACGATTTGTTTCTTTACGTGCATCTTGATTGATCAAGCCAAGCGCTTTCACGACAGCCCAGCCCATGACGCCGATCATGCATGCGACAACAATCAGGCTTGGCCACAAGGTGTTGAATGTTTCTGTGTCTATCTCAAACATCGGAGCTCCCTCAGTCTCTGCATGACACAAGGATAAGCCCCTAATTGGCCAGGATTCGGCGGATCTGATAGAGAACTTGATCGAGATCAGTTCGCGCGCTCGTCAAGCTCCATAAATCGAAGGAATTTGACTTCGAGCTCTGCTTGAAGACCCTGATAACGAGTGGTTTCTGATGCCGCATGTTCGGGATTGGACTGGAAAAAATCCGGGGTTGCCATCGCATCCTCGAGCGCTTTGATTTCGATCTCTAATTGCTCAATATCTGCGCCAAGCGTGTCATATTCCCGTTTTTCATGGAATGCGAGTTTCTTAGGCGCTTGTTGTTTGATGTCTTGAGAGACTGTTTTTTCTGCAACCGTGTGATCGGTCTGTTCTGAAGCCTTGGGCCGTTGTCTGATCCAATCGCTGTAACCGCCCACATATTCACGAAGCTTGTGATCTGGATCAAACGACCAAATCCCCGTGACCACAGAATCCAAGAAATCGCGATCGTGACTGATAAGAATCAGCGTTCCTTTGAACCCTAATAATGTGTCGCGAAGGATATCTAAAGTCTCTAAATCGAGATCATTGGTTGGCTCATCCATGATCAGCAAGTTGGCGGGTTTCAAAAAGAGTCGAGCCAGTAACAATCGGTTGCGTTCGCCACCCGAGAGCATTCGCGCTGGGCCGCGAGCGCGCTCTGGAGAGAACAGAAAGTCTTGCAGGTACCCAATCACATGTTTTTTACCGCCACCTACTTCAACGAAATCTGACCCATGATGCAGATTGTCAATCACCGTGGCATCGTCATCGAGTGTCTCGCGAAGCTGGTCAAAGACGGCGATCTCGAGGTTTGTCCCGAGCTTTGCTGATCCAGATGTGGGCGTCATTTGCCCCAGTAGCGTCTTAATTAATGTACTTTTACCCGCACCATTTGGACCAATGACACCGATGCGATCACCTCGAAGTACGGTGGTTGAGAAATGCTCGAACAATTGCTTGTTGCTTAGTGTCAGACCTAAATCCTGCGCTTCAATGACGAGGCGTCCTGATTTCGAAGCATCCATCAATGTCAGATCGGCGGTTTGTTGGCGCTCGCGGCGTGCTGCGCGTTCATTTCTCAATTGCTCAAGCGCGCGAACACGCCCTTCATTGCGGGTGCGTCGAGCTTTGATTCCTTGCCGAATCCACTCTTCCTCTTTGGCTAATTTTTTATCAAAGGTGGCGAATTGATCAGCTTCAGCTGCTAACTCCTGATCGCGTCGTTCAAGGTAGGTTTGATAGTTGCACTCATAACTCCGCAAAATCCCACGGTCGAGTTCGACGATTCGTGTCGCCAAAGCATCGAGAAAGCGGCGGTCGTGCGTAATGAAAAGAACTGCGCCTTGGAATAAGCGAATCTGCTCTTCGAGCCATTCGATGGCCGGGATATCCAAATGGTTGGTCGGCTCATCAAGCAGTAATAAGTCGGGCTCAATCACCAATGCGCGCGCCAATAAAACACGACGTTTCATGCCGCCAGACAGTGCATTGAACTGGGTCTCTGGATCGAGCCCAAATCTGGATAGAGTTTGATCGACCATTTGCTCAACACGCCAACCATTGGCGGCTTCCAGTGCATGTTGGCAGTCTTCAAGCTCTTGCATGTGTTTGTCTGAAGGATCACTTTCGAGGGATTTCAGAACTCGATGATAACGCTCGAGTAACGGGGTCAAGTTGCCAAGGCCTGAGGCCACCACTTCAAAAATTGTTCCGTCGGTCCCCGTTGGCACATCCTGTACCAGCCGAGCGACTTTGAGGCTTTGGCTCTTATTCATCTCACCAGAGTCTGCTTGAATCTCTCCGGCGATTAGCTTCATCAGAGTCGATTTTCCAGCACCATTTCTGCCGAGCAATCCGATCCGCTCCTTGGGCTGAATCTTGAGATTTAAGTCATCGAGAATCGCAGGCCCGCCAAAGCTCACTTGAATGTTTTGAATGGATAAGACGCTCAAGTCGTGGCTCCATGAAAGCCCAATTGACGCCAAGCTTCATAGAGAACGATCGCGACGGAATTGGAAAGATTCAAACTTCGGTTATTGGGACACATCGGAATCCGAATCACCTCTGTGATTGCTTGATCATGCCGAATCGTATCTGGGAGGCCCCGTGTTTCGGGTCCAAATAACAACACATCGTCTGGCTGAAAATCGATCGCATCGTAATGTTGGTTTCCTTTGGTTGAGAGGGCAAAGATCCGGTTCTGCTGTTGGTCCCGATAGTGCTCCCAGGAGTCAAATTCGACAACGGGGGCGAGGTCGTGATAATCCAGACCGGAGCGTCGCACGGATTTTTCATCCAGAGAAAAGCCAAGAGGTTTAATGAGATGCAACTGACTACCTGTGTTTGCACATAAGCGGATGATATTGCCTGTATTCGGCGGTATTTCGGGCTGATAAAGGCAGATGTTGAGCATGGCGAGACGATACGCGCGTTGATGATGAAAAGGAAGTCGGGTGACTTCTTTCCAAAATGGACCGAATCCGGCATCCAGATAGCGCTTTTTCTTTGCTCTTCTGCCCTCAACAATACCAAATGGAGGTGAGCATGCATTCAGTTGAGTTACAAATTATTCCGCGTACGTCAGACATCGGAAACCTAGAGGTTAAGCGTGCGTTACCCTCTCGAGAAAAGCGTTCGGTTGGGTCCTTTGTGTTTTGGGATCAGTTTGGTCCCGGAGAATTATTAGAAGGTGTTGGCCTCGATGTGCGTCCCCATCCACACATTGGATTGTCGACGCTGAGCTATTTATTTGCGGGCTCAATGCAGCATAGAGATAGCTTGGGCAATGACATGATCATTGGTCCTGGTGCTGTGAATTTGATGACGGCGGGATCTGGAATCGTGCATTCAGAGCGTTCAGATTCGGCATCAAGACAGGCGATCGCTCAGTTATTTGGTATTCAAAGCTGGATGGCGTTACCAAAGACCATGGAAGATACTCAGCCAGATTTTCATCACTACGGTGAGGAGTCTCTTCCGACGTTTTCTGAGGCTGGCGTCGATGGTCGGGTGCTGTTGGGTGATTGGTTAGGGCTTCAAAGTCCGGTCGAGTTCCCGGCTGAATCGGTATACGTCGATCTTCAGATGCAGCCTGGGAGTCAGATTCACTACCCGAAAGGACAGGTGGAGCGAGCCATCTATAGTGCCAATGGGCCCCTTGAGATTGATGGAGTGACTTACCCAGCATCGGAGCTTTTGGTTTTGGCACCTGATCGCGATGTTCAGATCAAAGCCCCCGAAGGTGCTCGTGTGCTCTGTTTCGGGGGAGAGCCGTTGGATGGCCCGCGATATTTGTGGTGGAACTTTGTGGCTTCGGATTCGGCACGCATTGAGCAGGCGAAAACAGACTGGGTCGGTGGGCGATTTGATCAAGTTCCTGGTGATGATGAGTGGATTCCACTCCCTGAAAACAGCTGATTTCTCAGCCAGTGGGCAAGCGCTTGATCTGGGAGTTCGGGAATCGTTTCAAAGTCGATCGTCGGGAGAAGTTCAAAGCAGATGGGTTGATCGAGACGCCGCTTGATCTCGTGCATATAAAGACCAAGGCGCAGACTTAACGCAGTCCGGGAGGCTTTTTGGAAGAGCCTCGAATTAGCGCCCTCAAAACGAATGGGTAAGACGTCGCAGTTTGAGGCTTTGATCAATCGACTGACCAGTGGTTTCCATGCATCATCCTCAACGGGTGCGCCTGGCCGCTGTGACCAAGACACAGCGCCTGCAGGGAAGAGAGCGACAACGCCGCCGGATTTGAGTGTCTGAATCGACTGACGTCGGGTTTCTACGTTCTGTTTGGTGGCCTGCCGACCCGGTTGAAATTCAATCGGCAGGATATTTGGATTCAATGAGGGTTCTTGTCGTAGGACACCATTGGCGATCACTCGAAAATTTGGATCGATCCGAGACGCGATCCATGCCAATGTCACCCCGTCGGCAACGCCAAAGGGGTGGTTTGCAATTAACAGTAAACCCTTATTTTTGCGTCGTAATGGAAGCGTAAACTGATCGGTTGATGGGCCACGACATCCGAGATGGTCGATGGCCACGTCCCAAACATCTGGGGTTTGAAAGGTTGTGGATGCAGATTGAAAGTCACGATATCGCCGCATCAAACGGCCTCGACCAGTGAGCGCTTCCATGGTTTTGATCAAAAGCCTCTGCGGGACGGGCATCCAATCTTCAGCATATGAAATGGTTTGTGGTTTCAAGATCAATTCATCAAACGTCAAGACTCTGAAATAAAACCTTCATACACTACAGAAATCAAGTAGGAGGAAAGAATGAAGCATCTGACTGATACGCACGCACACACAGTTGCCAGCACACATGCCTATTCAACAGTGGAAGAATATTTTCGGGCGGCGTCAGAGAAAGGGTTGCAGTTGTTCAGTATCACTGATCATGGCCCAGAGATGCCTGATTCACCGCATCCTTGGCATTTTGGAAATATGCGCGTACTTCCTCGGGTTCGATATGGGGTTGCGATGCTGCGTGGAGTTGAGGCGAATATTTGTCCATCTGAATCTCGTCGGCTTGATGTGAATGAGATGCTCATGAGTTTTATGGATTTTGGAATCGCAAGCTTCCATGAACCGGTATTTCCACCATCCTCACGCAAAGAGCACACTCAGGCTGCTATTCAAGCGATGGAAACCGGCTTAATACAGATTCTTGGGCATCCTGGTAATCCAAATTATCCAATTGATATCGAAGAAGTGGTGCGGGCCGCACGTGATCACAATGTGCTGATCGAAATCAATAACTCATCTTTTGTCAGCTCGAGATTGGGTAGTGAACCTTTTTGTGTTGAGATTCTGGAGACTGTTCATGCACTCGATTGGAAAGTCGCGTTATCCAGTGATTCTCATGTTCACTACACCGTTGGTGATGTTGATATCGCGCTCAAGAAAATTCAGCGTATCGGTTTTCCTGAGAGTCAGGTTGTGACCATGAACCCAAGGCGCCTTCTTGAGTTTTTAGCAGAGCATGGCAAGCCGGTTGCCGACGAGCTTGCAGAATGGTTGGCTGAGATCGATTCACCTGCGATTATTGAGATGTAACGTCGGTTATCGGCACTGATGTTCATTTCAACAGAGGCCCATTGCTTTGTTTTTAAACAAAGGATGCGTATCCTCGCCGATTTTGAAAGAAGTCTTCAATGGAACTTGCCAGCTTAGACATAGCGATTCTGATATTCGTTGCATTACTCGCCGGTGCGATCAATACGGTGGCCGGCGGGGGATCGAATCTAGTGCTGCCTACATTGATGATTATGGGAATGCCTCCAGAGGTCGCGAACGCAACGAATCGAGTGGGTATTTTTGTCGAGTCAGTGGTCGCAATTTCTGAATTTAAGCGACATGACAAGCTTGAGACCTTTGATCTTAAGGCGATCTTAATACCGATGGCGATCGGTGGTCTTTTTGGTTCTTTAGCGGCAGCATTTGCGCCGCCGGATATCCTGAAGCCTCTGCTCATTGGAACGATGATTTGCATGTCACTGTTGGTCCTATTTCGTCCGGCAGTGGTGTCTCCTCCGACTGGAACTGAAGTGCGTCGAGTGAGTGAAACGCCGTCGGCGCGCGTCGGCTTGTTAGCGGCTGGATTTTATGGCGGGTTTGTTCAAGCCGGCGTTGGATTTTTGCTGTTGGCGTCGATTGCTGGAACGTTGCGTTATGACATTGTTCGGGCAAATGCAATCAAATTGGTTTGCACATTCGTCTTCACAGCAGTCTCACTTGCTATTTTTATTTGGCAAGACCAAGTCGCTTGGATAGCGGGATTGATTTTGTCGATAGGCTATGTTGCGGGTGCTTACTTCGGTGTCAAACTTGCTGTCTACGCTGACCCCAAATTATTGCGATGGTTTTTGTTTGCGGCCACTCTGCTCGCAGGTGGAGCGGCCTTACTATTTTAACCGCCTTTTCAGGTGGTATTTACTCAATCACGAGCCACAAAACGACGGCAACAAGGATTGCGCCGATCAGATATTTCATTGTTGAGCTCTCTCCCTCGTCTGCATCATTCATCGCGGGGATGGGCTGAGGGGCTGCCGTCGCTTGAGTCTCTGGCTGCGGAGCCGATGCTGGTGCTTCGGTCGTTGTCTGCGGTGTATCTGTTGGTTCGACTTCGGCAGATGCTCCATCGACACAGTCAATACAACGCCGCCCTTGGGGCTTTTGTTCGCCAGTTTTTGTATAAGCGGTTGTTTTATCGATTTCGGTGCCGCAGACAGAACATGTACGCACAATTCAATTCCTTTTAAGGGTCAGTGATAACTGCATCCTAAGAGATTATTTAGGACAATTTCAACGATTTAGGGAAGATCAGCTGAGATTTAAGGGATTGCGATGGTTTGTCAGAGGCGAATTGGTAGATAATTCAGTCCCCAATGGGAGTTTCAGATGGCAGACGATGACCGGATTAGAGAGTTCTTAAAATTAAGCAAACAGGTGAAAGATGATCCCAAGCGAATCGCTGCTGTGATTCGAAAGCGGATGGCATCGGATGTGCCTGCACACAAAAAACCAAAAAGGTAGGTGTCTATCATGGTAGAAGAACACACTCTCATTCAGAAAATATGGTGGTGGATCGTCACCTTATACTATTTAACGCGCGACATTGATCGCGCGATCGAGCGTCTTCAGGCGCGCCAAGCGTGCGCCAAAGGTCAATGCCAATTACCGAGAGCGAAATCCGATCCGTAATGAATCAAGGAGAGAGACCGCGTGATACATATCAGGCGGTCTGTTGTGGATTAAAATTTAATTCCTAATAGGAATCGCGCAATCAATCCTTTCTTCCCGATCTGATGGTTAGACAGCATTCTTCTTTTTTTCTGGTCTTGGATCTCTTGCTCAACGATTCTCGCGTATGAACCGAGCAATCCGCGACCAACACCGACTGGAATCATTTCCTTTCTCCTTCGTGGTTCGCAGACAACGTTCAATATTTATACTGGCAATATGTGCATAACGCAATATCTGCGCATATTTTATTTTCAAGTCGATCATTTGTCGGTTTTGACGACAAGAGTTGAAAGTCGTGAATAGGCGTCGATCGGTTGGGGAAATCATGCTGTATGATCGAAAGCTGGCGTCATGTTTCCGGTCGGGACCTTGCAAAAGGTGGTGGCCAGAGAGGGAATCGAACCCCCGACACGAGGATTTTCAATGGCGTGTTGCAAAATTTCCTAAATAGTTTCAGTTGGTTGCAAAACTAAAAACTCGGTGTGCTACAGAATGTGCTAACCGAATTTTTCAGTTTTTACTGATTGAATAAGTTGGCTCTTCACCCAGTCGGGCTTGAGCCAACCGAGCCGTGGCAGCGACTAAGGCAGATATTTCTTCTCTAAAATCATATGAACCCCTTTGTTTATGTCGACAAGTTGTGTGACGTGCAGGTCAGCAACCATGCTTAACAACATGTAGGCGTCGTCTCGATCCATACTTGTGTTGGCTTGCACGATTTTCAGCATCTCGCGAACCGCTTGTTTGGCGGCTTCATCGAGGCTCATATTGAATCCCATCGCTAAGAACCAGTCTTCCGTCTCTGCGTAGGGCATGGCAATTTCGAGATCTTTACGAACAGTCAGGCGAAATGTTCCGGTAAGTGCGGTCTCTAGTGCGGTGATACAAACTTCACCATGTCCTTGTTTCCCGTGCCCGTCACCTACAGAAAATAGAGCCCCTTCGGCAAAAATGGGTAAATAAAGTGTTGTTCCGGGCCTCAGATCTTTGTTATCCATATTCCCGCCGAATGCGCGGGGCTCGGGTGTGCCGACGGGACCCCATTCAGGGGGAGGTGCAACTGCCATAATCCCGAAGAACGGGTCGAGGTCTACAACTGATCCCCAGGGACATTTACCAGTTTTGCTTTGCCTATCTATTAGGGTGTGCTTTCTTTGATAGTTAGTGAATTCATCGGGTAGCGTTCCGAGATTTGGTAGGATCGCAGAAAATCCCCAATCCTGTTTTAATTCGATATCGAGGATGTCGACTTGCAATACATCACCGGGTTTCGCATTTTTGACATAGATCGGCCCCGTTAACATGTGAGGCCCGATTGGCCCGTTCACAAACCGATCACTTGGACCGCCCAGACGCACTTCTTTTAGGGCTTTGACATGGTCTGGCGTGAGAAGACTTGTGTCTGCTGGCAAATCCTCAGGGAAAGCTGCGGGGAGGGTTTCGATGACGACCGTGCTGCCTGACTCGATTTCAGCGACAGGAGCCAGTTGTGCGTCAAAATAACCCCAATGGATATTGGCTGGGGCGGCGTCAATTTTCATGTTTGTCATAGAAAACTCCTAACCTTTTAAAAACTGTTTTTCGATGTTTGAATTCAATTCAGATGCTTGACCTGCCGCCCCAATTTCTCCCCGCGTAAGAACGATAAATTCATCGCAGACCTCTTTAGCAAAGTCGATGTACTGCTCGATTAAGATGATCGTAAATTGGCCTTTGAGCTCAAGAATTAAGCGCCGAATATCACTGACGATTGATGGCTGAATACCTTCTGTAGGCTCATCAAGAACTAAAACCGAGGGGCCTGTCATAAGTGCTCGAGCGATACTGAGCTGTTGCTGTTGGCCGCCGGACAGATCGCCGCCACGCCGAGATCGCATTTCCCTCAGGACAGGAAAAATCTCGAGAATCTCGGTTCGGCTTATTCTGCTTGGAGAGTTATTGCCAATTCGTTCTCCAATCGACAGATTTTCTTCTACGGTTAAACCACTAAAGATTTCTCTACCTTGAGGGACGTACCCCAGTCCTAGCTCGACCCGTCGATACGAAGGGAGCCGTCCTAAATCAATGTCATCCAACAGTAGTGTTCCGGATCGCATGGGCTCTATACCCATTAGAGTCTTTGCGAGGGTCGTTTTGCCCGCGCCGTTCAGGCCAAGTACTGCCAGACATTGTTTATCCGCGATGCTAAACGAAAGGTCTTTCAAGCAATGGGAGCTGTCATAGAATTGATTAATGTTAATGGCTTGAAGCACTTGCAGCCTCCTTGCCTAGGTACACATCGATGACCTGTGGATCTGCTTGGACCACCCCCATTGGACCCTCAATCATCACCCTACCATCATGAAGTACGGTGACTGTGTCGCAGACTTGCCCGACAAATTCCATGTCATGTTCTACAACAACTACGGCAATGTTAGGGCCGCGTATATTGCTAATGAGTTCAGCCGTTTTTCCTCGTTCTTCGCTGTTCATGCCTGCGACTGGTTCGTCAAGAAGTATCACCGATGGCTCGGCAATAATGAGCATTCCTATTTCTAACCACTGTTTCTGACCATGTGCCAGTGTTCCGGCATTTCGAGAGAGCTCGGAACTGAGACCGATTAGCTCACTCGTCTCGTGGATTTTCTCTCTCTGCCGAGATGTGAGTTTCGGTTGGTAAATTGATCTGCTATGACCAGCTCTTAGCGCAATCTCTAAGTTTTGGAAACCAGAAAGGCCGCTGAAGACGCTGGGCTTTTGGAATTTTCGTCCAATACCTAGCTTGGCAATTTCAATTTCCGTCAGGTTTTTTATGGAAACGGTGTCTTTGACATAGATATCGCCGCTTTGATATTTAGTCTTACCAGTAAGCGAGTCCAAAAGCGTGGTTTTTCCCGCTCCATTCGGGCCGATTACTCCCCGTACCTCACCAAAGTCGACGGTCCAACTCAAATTCTTCAACACGGCGAAATTACCGAAGGACACATTGAGACCAGATACATAGAGTGCTTGTTTCGTGGTCATGGTTGACTTCTCCCTTTGATCGACGTGAGAGAGCCTAAGCGCCTGTAAAATGAAGCCACATGTGAGCTGGTATCTGCTAGGCCATTTGGAGACCAAATTACGACGCAAATAATTAATGTGGCGAGAATGAAAGGCCATAAATCAGGAGCTAGACCGGTTAGGATGAATTTTAGGCCGCTTATCACAACTGCGCCGAGAATAGGTCCCAAGAGAGAGCCTCGGCCGCCTAGGGCCACCCAAGCAGCAATCTCTATTGACAGTTCGGGGCTCAAGATCGTTGGATTCACAATGCCAACTTGGGGCACGTAGAGAAATCCAGCCATCGCTGCAAGGATTGCTGAGATGCACCACGCTATAAGCTTGATATGGACGGTATTCACGCCGAGGAATCTGAGCCTCGATTCATCCTCTCGAACAGCGAGCATAAATTGTCCAATCGGGGAGTCGACGAGCTTTTTGCAGCCATACAGGCATAATCCAAGCGTGGCGAGTGATCCGCCGCAAAGAAAAGCTGCGGTGGTGCTACCGCTGGCCGGCATGCCAAATATCTCTTTAAAACCTGTCATGCCGTTGTTCCCGCCGAAGCCGGAGTCGTTTCTAAACATGTAAAGCATCACCATATAAACCAGCGCCTGCGTGATGATTGCGAAGTAAACGCCCGTAACGCGTGACCTAAAAGACACGTATCCGAAGACAAAAGAAACGACTGTTGTGACTGCTGCGATTGCGACGATTAGGTAGGCAATGCTGTCGAGTTGGAAGTAGTAAAAAGGAAGGCTGTCCCAGCCCATAAACAACATAAAATCGGGTGGGGTACCTGTCGCGTCAAACGTAACTTTTACAAGATGCATGGCTACCAAATAGCCACCGATCGCGAAGAAGAGCCCATGGCCTAAACTTAATATTCCACAGAAGCCCCAGAGCAGATCAAGTGACAGTGCTAGCAGTGCGAATGCAGCAATTTGTCCAATAAGGTTCATTGCATATTGCGAAGTGCTGAAGCCTAGCGATGTTGCACCGATTAGGAGGAGCCCACAAAGCGCGAGCAGTATTCCCGCCTTTTCACTTGCTTGAAACATTAAACTGCACCCCTGAAATTTGAGGTCATCACTTTCTGACCTTCAATGAGAAGAGGCCCTCGGGCCGGAATTGAATCACTACGATAATCAGTGTCATCACGATCACTTTCGCCGCTACTGCACCGTAAACTGGCTCGATAGCGACATTGACGATGCCGACTAATAGGGCAGCAAGTAGGGTTCCCCAGATGCTTCCTACTCCCCCTAAGACAACCACCATGAAGGCATCGACGATGAAGTTGGTTCCCATGGTCGGGTTGACGTTATAGATGGTCGAGAGCGCGAGCCCTGCCAGGCCAGCTAAACCCGAGCCAAGTGCAAAACTTAAGACGTCGACTTTCCTCGTGTCGATCCCTATAGCGCCGGCCATATTGCGATTTTCCGTGACTGCACGGACGTTCACGCCAAATCGAGTTTTATTGACGAGGATCCAGGTCAGCAGAAGAACGAGTACTGCAAATCCGATTGTTGCTAGACGATTCCAAGTCACAAGGAAGTCACCAAATAGCGTGACGCCACCCACCAAGTAGTGGGGAACATAAAACTCTAGGTTTTGAGTCCCGAAAAGGACCCGAACAGCATTTACGAGAAAAATACTGACCCCCCAAGTCGCCAGAAGGGTCATGAGTGGTCGCGTGTAGAGATGTCGGATTACAGAGTATTCAATGGCTGCGCCAATACCACCTGTAAGTACGAAAACGAATGGAATACTGATCAGGAGATAAAATGGCATAAGGCCGTACGCAAAGCTTGCAAGCAACTCTTGGATCACAAAAGTAATGTAGGCGCCAATCATGATGAATTCGCCTTGGGCTAAGTTGATTACCCCCATGAGGCCGAAAACAATCGCAAGTCCAATCGCCGCTAAGAATAGGATGCTTGAATAGCTCAAGCCGCTATATAAAACCGATAGAAATTGTCCGATTTGTAACTCTGTCTCGATCGCATTTATCGCGTTAGAAGTCATCTCGACTTTGCTACCTGATGCCTCGGGTGAAAGGCTAGATTGAATCTCAATAAGTGCCGTGAGACTTTTTCTTGATGCATTTTCACGCAAGACCGCAAGTGCAGTGGAATAGTCTGTAAGGTCTTCGGATCTCAATAATTGATACGCTTCAACGAGCTCCAGTTGCTTTACCTGGCGCCCGGGGAGGTTTGATTGCTTGAGTAGGTAACTCAATTGCCGTGAGTTAACCTGTTCAGGCTTTTTATCGAGTGATTCGAGCGATTTATCGCTGACTGCGTCGTTTGTGACACTAGCGAGGATCATTTCAGTGGTTGCTGCGATAATCTCAGCCGTCGGCCTGACCGGAAGATGCAGAAAAGGGGCTTTGAGCTTTACATTCTCATCAACTTTTGTGAGCTCACGTGTCACAGCGTCACGTAGTTCATCCTCTCCTTTTACGAAGCCTGAGCCTGTTGGGGAGCAAACCAGTTGTTTCTTGGTGAGTGCCGAAATAATCCATAACGCCCATCGAGCGTTGTTTTCGATGACCAAGGGATCAGATGACTCTACTGTGAATGAACCTAGGGCGTTGAGTGCTTGATTCATCTGTGTTGGTTTAGAGCTACAGAGCCCGCCAACTATGGCACTTGTGTCTTGTCTGTCCTGACCATCTGCTGACACGGAGCCAGCGATGGCCAATAAGACGCTCAGAAGATAGGTCCTAAGAAAAGTCATGATTCCACCAAAAAACGAACATCCTTGTTCGATAAAAGTTCCGCATTCCTGTATTCGGATACAACAAGCGATCCCGAGGATTAGGCGTACGGGCTATATGGGACCGGTGTTGGCGTGTCATCTGACTGCCAAAGAATGTCAAATCCTTGGTTTTCGTTTACAGATCCGATAAAGACGCCGCGGGCAACGTAATTGTTTTCTCCAGACATGGAAATCTCATAGCCGGATGGGCAGTTAAATGTGATTCCATCAAATGCTTCTTTAACCGCTGGGACCTCGAATGTACCCGCGCGCTCGACAGCTTTGGCCCACATATGCACGCCATCATATGCCGATACCATTGGATCAATCATCACATCTGGGCTGTATGGGAGCCCGTTCGCACTCACGAATTGTGACCACGCACTTTTGATTTTCGTGTTCTCTGCATTTTCGACGTTTTGCAGGTAGGCCCAACAATTTAAATGACCGACGAGAGAGCTTGTGTCGAGTCCTTCAAGATCGGCCTCTAGAACATCGAGTCCGAGGATAGGAATGTCGCTGGCGAGAATTCCTTGGTTAATGATCTCTTTGAAGAACGCTGGGATCGAGTTGCCTACTACGGTCAGAATAATGATCGGTTTTCCACCGGGCTGATTGGCGAAGTCGCGAATATCATTAATGATGTTTTGGAAATTGCTGAAGCCGAATGGCACGTATGTTTCGCGATAAGACTCTTCGGTGATTCCTTTGGATGCGAAATATCCTTTGTTAATTTTGTTGATTGTCCGAGGCCATACGTAGTCTGAGCCGACCATGTAGAATCTCGAGGCGGAGCCACCGTCCTCTGACATCATGTATTCCAGAGCAGGAAGAACCGAGCTTGCAGGTGGAGAATTCATATACACAACGCTATTTGAATTCTCCTCGCCCTCGAAGTGCAAGGGGTAGTAAAGGAGGCCATCATTTTGTTCAACTACAGGTAGAACTGATTTCCGCGACACAGAAGTCCAGCAACCGAAAAGCGCCTTGCATTGCTCTTGAAGAAGCAGTTGTCTGCCATTCTGTGCATAAAGTGGCCAGTCTGAAGCCGGGTCTGTAATCACAGTCTCGATTGTTTTACCCAGCACGCCACCGGCAGCATTAAGCTCTGCTACAGCCATTTCAACGACTGAGTTTAAGCGCCCCTCTACGTTGGCCATAGCGCCGGAAGATGAGAAAAGGCAACCTACCTTCTGGGTGCCAGAGTGCCCAGCGCCAAAAGTACTACTCAAGAATGCAGGAGCCAAAGAAGAGCCCGCCAGCAATCCTGATGCTTGGAGAAATTTACGACGATTAATCATGTTTAATCCTTCTTAAAGTCATTTGGGAGCATTTGTTTGCAATGCACAAATTATCGATGATGCGTGACCCAGAGAAGCCATGAAAATAGGAATGAGTTATTGATTGTTGACCTGAGATTTGCGAAAAAGATAATCTGGTTTGCGAATCACGCAAATCGTGAAAGGGACAAT
>QXYM01000134.1:0-334 GCA_009886945.1 Litorivicinus sp. | reverse complement strand
CTTCTGCCAAGAAAATTTATGACGAGTCTCAAATCTTAGGTTCAACGATCGGGGAGCTAACTCGACAATCGGATAAAGTCATTCGCATTGTGGTCGACGACGAGTTTTTATTGACATGGTTGCTGCCAAAACTACCTGATTTCTATCGATCCTTTCCTGAGTACCTTATTGAGATTGTCGACCAACAGATGCTGGATGCGGAGCACTCTCGACTGCCAGACGCATATATTTCGCTGCGAAAAAGTCAAAATCTAAATCTCATCGAAAAACAGATCGTTCGGTCAGGATTTCATTTTCTTATCAGTGATCGTCTTCTGGCGGATCTTGAGATCGA
>QXYM01000133.1 GCA_009886945.1 Litorivicinus sp. | reverse complement strand
TGATTCAGTACATCGTACCCCGATTTTCCTTGAAAACTCGCATTCGGTTTGACCGAGTCGAAAGCGCAGGTGACTTGCAGCTTGTGACTCAAAGATCCGAACACGGTGTCGCCGTTTTTACTTTGGCATCCGGAGAGACGGTGTACGTTGAGGTAAGCGGGACGACATCGAATGATCCCGATTACTTGGGATTTGTTGACTGGCTGTTGAGCGACCCCGGCCGTGCAGCGATTGCCGATTTTCGACAAGATGGAGCTCAGATTGCTTTCCCGGTGGCCGCGGTCGAAGAAGCGCCGGTTCAGGTCACAATTGTTGGCGATCCTGGTCATGGCCAGAAGTTGTCTGTGAGTCACTGCAGACGCTGCCATAAGGTGGACCGTGCTGATAAGTATTCCGGGATTGGCAATGCTCCATCGTTTCATGCGATGCGGTCGTTTGATGATTGGTTCCTGCGATTTTCCACCTTTTATACGGTTTCGCCGCATAAGGCGTTGATTTCGGTGAATGGCTCGGGGATCGAAAAAAATCGAGAACTCATCACCATTGCGCCGATCGATCTTGAGATGACTGATATTAATGACATCGTCGCTTTTGTTCATACACTGACGCCGCTCGACTTGGGTCAACCTCTTCAATTTAATCCTTAACTGTCGAGGTAGTCATCGGTGGTGCGAACGCGCGGACGATCGGGTCCGCGTAATGGCGCATTTTCATCGTGATATTGAGCATTGATGCGGCAGTCATCACACATTTTGACCAGTTTGGTGTTGTCTGAATTGGTGTACATCCAGTGGTTTCCATCGAGCTTTTCGATAATCCGCTCAATGGTCGATTTCACGCCGAATGGGCGACCGCATTCAATGCATTCAAATGGATCTTCTCCATGTAGCGATACCTGCTCAAGGGTCTGCTTCCCAAAGCTGAGCTGCGGTTTCAATGTGATGGCTTGCTCTGGGCAAGTATTGGCGCAAAGTCCACACTGCACGCAAGCATTTTCAACCAGATTAATTTCTGGCCGATCGGATCGATCATTGAGGGCCCCTGTCGGGCATTGCGAGACACAGGCCAAACACAACGTGCACTTATCGGAATCAACTTCAATTGCTCCGTAGGGATCGCCGGCCTCGAGTGCGACCGAGATTGCTTGTTCACCATCGTGTTCAAGGAAGGCGGCGATGACGCGCTTGGCAACCTCGCGACGACCACCGAGTAAAGCCACCTCATCATGTTTGAAGGCTGGCATGCGTGTCCCGTAGAGCGCAGATTCCAATGACTCAATGTCACTGACGTCAAGGATGCGCACGCGAGCTGGATCCACACGTGTTGGACTCAACAACCGATGCGTCAGACCAGACTGATTCGTAATCGCGGTTTTCGCTGTTCGAGGTGACTTTAAAATCAAAGCTTCGCTACCACCAGCGGCAAGTGTTGCCAGCAATTCCGCATGGCCAATGAGCTCAACATTGTCGACCTCGTAGGGAATGACATCAGCGGGGAGTCCTTGACTGAATCGAGCGGCATCAGAAATTAATTGACGTCCAAAGGTCCGATCAATAAAGAGAACGCGAGGAGGAATCTCTGCATGAGCCATAAATGTCTGAACCAGTGTTTTTAGCCGCTTGACCAAAAACTCGAATGGTGGGTCATCATAGACAATCGCACCTGTCGGGCAGACTGATGCGCATCCTCCACAACCTCCACACATGTCGGGGTCGATGTAAATTCCGTCACCATTGGATCGAATTGCTTTTGCACCACAGGTATCGATGCATCGTGTACACCCGGTCTTCCGTGATCGAGAGTGGGCACACATCGATCCTTCATATTTCACATAGAGGGGCTTCTCAAAGGTGCCGACAAGGGCTTTCGCTTGCGCGCCAAGGGTGCTGAGGCGGATCGCATCGGGTGCAGGTTCTCGTAGATAGCCGTTGCGGGTTGATTCGGCGGCAAGCAATGATTCGTCAGAGACTAAATCGATGACGATATCGCAAGTCGAACTGGCCGCGTCCCGCGGAGTGGTAAATTGGCTCGCCCCACGTCCGGTCGCGACTAATGTTGAAAATTGATTGAAGACCACCTCGAATGCGCCGAGCCCCCCTGAGATGGACTGAATATGACCGACCGCAAGATCGTAGTGTGCTGAGGGTTGGATTGTTTCGGGTGCTTGCTCGAGCACACAGGTCACCGCCAACTCCTCACCCAGCGTTTCTGCAAATGATAGGACGGATGCATCGTTCGCGATGATGAGACAGGTGCCGTTCGAGGCAACCTCTCTCACTTTCGTACCTGGGCGATCAAGGGTTGCGTCAGCCAACAAAGCCAGTTGTTTGGCTTCGACCTGTTTTATTTTTTCATCAGGCCCCGTCCAGCCGGCGCGGTCCCGAAGGTCAATTAGGTCGAGCGATGCTTGCAGTGCGTTTTCTGCGTGCAGTTCTTCGGTGAGTTGTTCGAATGTGCGCGCTTGTTGCTCACAAGCAAACACGACTTGGTCGCGTTGTGTCAGTGCTGCGACTGCGACGTCCATATCCTGACCGCAGAGTTGGTCAGTCGTAATGACGTCATCAAACCCTCCAGCTTTAAATGCTTCGGAGTTGTATTTGATGCTGTGATCGCAGCTGCAAAGAACCAGCGTTTTATCTGTTTTCATATGAGAGACTATTTTTTTCATCTGATATCACCATAGACTATCGTTAGTGAGGGCGAAATTCCTAATAAAGAAGACCCTAAGGTGAAAAATCTGTGAGCGAATCAGACCAGCCGATTGATCAATCTGACTTATTTGCGGCCCGCATGATTTCCATGCCGATGGGAATCGTCGTGAGTCGGTCCCCCGGTGTCACTCGCTGGGCAACGGAGATCTGGAGGCCATCGGGCTTGATCCCCGGTGCTGAGATAGCGCATTGGGCTGAGCTGCGAACTGAGGGTGACACCACCTTATTCCACGCGCGGACCTTGTCATTAGACTTGTATCGCTCCGATGTCGAAGCCTATCGAGTCGCCTTGTCGATGGATATTCCGTCAGCCTTTGTCATTATGGATGAGGATGAGTCAGGGGAAAGCCCCGGAGGATGGGGTGTGTCTGACGTGACTCTGTCGCCTTATGAGGCACAAGATTTGTTGGATAGCGGCTTCAGCTTGGTTGAGCCCGTGCCCATTCCCCCAGTGGTGATCAGTTGGGCGCAACAATTCGTCGACCATCATTTTGTGGAGGAGCCGTTTAAGAAGCGAAAACGTGACCGCTTAAATGTGGATCAAGTCGACGAAGGGATTGGTGATCCTCGTGTCAGTCAAGGCAGCGATGTGTATTTATCGCCTGCATCGTTACGGAGGAGGAAAAAGCATTGAGCGAAGACAAAGGGTTCTTATCTCGTTGGTCGGACAGGAAGTTGAGTGCAGAACAGGATGAGCCAGAGTCAT
>QXYM01000132.1 GCA_009886945.1 Litorivicinus sp. | reverse complement strand
ATACAACTCCATCGTGGATCAGTTGCCGAGCCTTGGGATTGTTACCCCTTATCACGCAATCATCTGTCATTTGGGCAACGGCGCCTCGATCTGCGCGGTTGATAGTGGACGTTCAGTGGCCTCAACCATGGGTTTTACTGCTGTTGAAGGGTTACCCATGGGAACGCGTTCCGGTCGAATCGATCCTGGTGCCGTGTTATATCTGATGGATCACTGCGGTTGGACCACGGATGAAGTCGAGCACTTGCTCTATCATGATTCTGGCTTGAAAGGCTTGTCTGGGATGTCGAGTGATGTCCGTACGCTCGAAGAGGCACAGACCGAAGCCAGTCAATTTGCGCTTGAGTATTTTGCCTATCGAATCAATGGCGAGATCGGTCAATTGACCGCGATCCTTGGGGGCGTGGATACCCTTGTTTTTACCGGAGGCATCGGTGAACACTCAGCGCGCATTCGTGCGATGGTTTGTCACCGGCTCTCTCGCTGGCTACCGATCGCTTTCAGTGAATCACGTAACCTGGCCAATGAGACCGTGCTTCATGACCCAGAATCGTCGGTTCGTGTCCTGCGAATGGAGACCGATGAGAATGGCTGGATGGCGCGGGCAGCAAGCCGGTGTATCGAATCAGAATCTGCTTGAAACACTGAATTTTTGTCGAAAAATTTGGTATAAAGACGCCTCTTAGGAGGGATCTCATGAAATTATTGAAAGAACTGACCCACGGCGATACCGGTTTTGCACTGATGTTGATCGCAATGGCAATGACGATTTTGGCGTTGGCATTTTAGGTCAATGCGTTCATCCACTTACGCGATTGCGTGCTTGGTCACGGTGTTCGCGTGTTTGAGTCTTCACCACTATTATCCATCGAAGGCCGCGTACACTCTGACGGCGTTTGTTTCAGGCATGGTTTGTGGACTCTATGTGTTTAAAACCCTTTGGGTGGGATTGGCCAAAGATTGGATTGCTGGGGCTGTGATCGTATTGACAGCGCTGTTTACGATTATCCTTCCCGCGGTTCAGTTACTGCTCCAGTCACCTTCGCTTTATATCTCTGCACTTGTCTTTGGAGCACTGGCGATCGGCGTGCTTCGGGAGCGACTTCCGCAGACTCTGGAATCGGTGTCAGGTAGTGATCATTGAATCCCTCTGATCTTCTTCGAGTCGCATTTGATCATGCCGTCGAGGCTGCGCAGGCGGAATGTTTAATTCCGTATCTCAACGAGCTTCCGGCGATCGATGGGAAGACTCGCTTTTTGGTCGTGGGAAAGGCGGCCGCCCAGCATGCCTCGATCGCCGCAGAGTGCCTTGGTGATATCGAAGGGCTTTGTATCATCCCCAAAGGCCATCAAGTGTCGACCACGCTCACTGTGATTGAGGCCTCTCATCCCGTCCCTGATGCAGGAAGCTTGCAGGCTGCAGAAGCAGCGCTCGCATTGGCTCAATCGCTGGGCCCTGACGATCGATTGGTCTGTCTGATTTCCGGTGGGGGGTCAGCGCTAATGTCTGCGCCACTGGTATCGATGGATGCTGATTTAAAAATGCGCACACACCAAGCATTACTTGCATCAGGGGCCACAATTTCTGAACTCAATACCGTGCGTAAACAATTATCGCTCGTCAAGGGTGGTCGACTGGTTGAAGCCTGCCAAGGGCATGTGCTGAATTTTTTGGTATCTGATGTTCCCGGTGATCGTGTGGAATTCATCGCCTCTGGACCGACCGTTCCTGCCCATACCAATCAGAGCGACGCGATTGAGGTATTAACGCGTTATCAGATTGACCTCTTGGATGAACTGCTGCCTTGGTTATCCAATGCAGACTATGCGACACCGCATCCGGACTCAGATTGTTTCCAACGCGTGACGACAACCATCGTCGCAGCACCGTCACAGTCGTTAAAACAAGCACAAGCCTTCCTCGAATCTGAAGGTGTGGAGTGTTGGCTGTTAGGGGATTCGATTGAGGGAGACTCTGTCACCGTCGCCCGAGTAATGGCAGAAACGGCGCTGTGGCAGCGACGTCATCGGAAGCTTGAGCGTCCACTGTGTTTACTGTCTGGCGGTGAAACAACCGTCAAAGTGGTCGCGGACGGCGTTGGTGGCCCCAATGCGCATTTTGCACTGGCGTTACTTGATGCACTTGAGGGCACGAGAGGGATTTCAGCGATCGTCTGTGATACCGATGGCGTGGATGGTGGCGCTCAGATTGCTGGCGCATTGATTGATGATCAGACCTTGATCAAAGCGCGTCGCCACGGACTGGATCATCGGGACGCGATGTCGAGACAAGATGCACATACCTTTTTCCAATCTATCGGGCAATCCGTCATTCCAGGGCCGACTGGTACAAACGTCAATGATTTTCGGGCGATTTTGATCGAACCTTAAACACTCGTAAGAAGAGCAATCACCACTGAAATTGTGATGATGGATGACACGGTTGAGATAAAAATACTCGTTGTGGCCGTCGGTGGTGAGACCTGGTAACGACTCGCAAAAAGATACATATTCATTCCAGTCGGCATCGCAGCAAGCATCGTTGCCACCGACAGCCATAATGTTTCAAGACCAAGCCACGAGCCGAGTAAAAAGACGCCCAATGGATGCGCGGCATTTTTCAGTATGGTCACGAGAATTGCCGGTCCGACTGAGCCTGAGATGGAATAACTGGCCAGTGAACTTCCAAGCACAAAGAGTGCAGCAGGCACCACGCTTGTAGCCACTAGATGAAACATGTCTGCGGCAATTGGATGAATGCCAAGGTTGGTCATTTTCCAGGCAAATCCGAGGGCTAACCCAACAATTAAAGGATTGGCAACGAGTCCGGATACGACCTGCTTCGGGAGATTCGCAAGACCTGCATCACGACCACGAGCAATTTCGATCGCGACCGTGACGGCCGTAAAAATGGTAATGCCATGGACCGAGATGAGTAAAAATAAGGGAAAGAGGGCCTCCTCGCCAAGTGCTCGTGGGATGAGGGGAACGCCCAATAACACAGTATTGGAAAAGCATGAGCCAAGACCAATGATCATCGATTCCACCACTGGCCGTCTTAACAGGAGCCAGCTGACGATGAGTCCGGCGGCAAAGACGGCGACAAGTGGAATGTAGTAGCTCACAAAAAGCATGGTGGCGGAGGCTTTGGGTGACTCGAGTTCGACCACTGCTGAAAACAAAAGCATTGGAACGGCGAAGTCAAACACATACTTGGATAGTCCATCACGGTGTGATCCCGAGAAGAAGCCCAATCGGGTCGAAAAATATCCGATCAACCCCAGTGCGAGCACTGGGGCAAGGACGTAGACAACTTCGGTCATTGCGCTCCTAACGGAAAGAGGTAGGTCTCTGGCTGGGGAATGCCTTTGATGAGCCCGCGGTCTTTCATGAATTGGGCAAACTGATTCCAGGAGTGTGCGTCAGTTTTTCGGGTTTCACGAGCAAGCTTAGGCACAGTATCTCGCCACGCACGACGATTGAGCTCGTTGTCGAGAAGATCAGGCCGATAGCTGACAAATGAGGCATAGCTTCCCTCTGGGTCTTCAACAATCATGCTAGAGGCCTGATCCAGCGCGCTTAAAAACCGCTCGAGTTTGTCCATTCCAGCATAGTCAGGGTGTGCAACTAAGATCAGTTCTTCGTAGGCAGGAACACCGTGCTCTTCGGGATAAAATGCACGACCTGGGCGTCCATCAATATCCATTTGGTTGAGTTCAAAGTTTCGAAATGCTCCGATGACAGCGTCGACCTGCTTGGCATACAGTGACGGTGAGAGTGCAAAGTTCACGTTGACCAACGTGACATCGGCCAGCGTCAATCCATGTGTTTCAAGCATTGCTCCAAGGACGGCATCTTCAAATCCGCCAACTGAAAAACCAACCGTTTTACCTTTGAGATCAGCGATGGTCTTGATCTCGGAATCAGCCAGGACCACCAGTGAGTTCAATGGACTATGAACCAGTGTCCCAATCCGCATCAAGGGCAGCTCGTTATTGAGATCAACCATCAGTGATGGTTGGTAGCTAATGGCCACATCGGCTTGTTTTGCCGCTGCCAGTTTGGGGGGCATTGACGGGTCTGCCGGCTCAACCAGTGTCACGGTGAGATTGGCCTTGTCAAATAATCCGGTTTGGCTTGCGACGATGAGCGGTGCGTGATCTGGATTGATAAACCAATCGAGAAGTACGGTGACCTCATCCTTTGCCGCATGACTCGCGGAGGTTGTGGTGAGTGAAAGCCCGCAGAGAGCAGCGGTAATGAATTGTCGAATACGCATGAGTTGACTCCTGATCAAACGTTGCGCGCAGAAGGTCAACAAAAGGAGAGATTGTTGTTTTCAGGCTCCCTACGCCGGTATTAACCGGATCAGGTTCAAAGGGTTCTTCTCAGCTAGTGCGCCCCTGCCGCAAGGTATCGATTATACATGGGAAGGGGCAGATTGTTAGTCGTAAAGTTCAGGGCAAATATCGCGAGTGCTGAGGGTCTTTCCTTGTTCGCCTTTGGCTCGGATGATGTCACCACGCTCTTCGATGTACCGTTGGAAATTCGGCTCTCTCTGATAAATATCCTGCGCAATATATTCCAAAACGGCTTCGGTGTGAAAACTCCTCAGTTGTGATTCCACGCGGATGATTTCAGTTCCATCGGCATCGAATAAGATCAAGCTTGGCG
>QXYM01000131.1 GCA_009886945.1 Litorivicinus sp. | reverse complement strand
CGGTTGGCACCACTGGCGAGACTGGCACGACCGTTCGGTTTAAGCCTTCAGGCGACACGTTTGCGATTACAGAATTTAGTTATGACGTGTTAGCAAAGCGGCTTCGCGAGTTGTCCTTTCTCAACTCGGGAGTCCGGATTAAGTTAACGGAGGAAGCGTCGGGGCAGTCGGAAGTCTTTGAGTACGAAGGCGGCCTCTCCGCGTTTGTTGGTTACCTTGGAAAGAATAAGAACCCCATTTGTGACGTGTTTCATTTTGCCTCTCCCGAGCGAGACGATGGCATCGGGGTCGAAGTCGCTTTACAGTGGTATGACACTTATCAAGAAAATATCTTTTGCTATACCAATAATATCCCACAGAAAGATGGCGGTACCCATCTAGAGGGGTTCCGGGCGTCTTTGACGCGCTCGCTGAATCAATACATCGAAGAAGAACAGTTGTTGAAGAAGGCGAAGGTTGCGACCTCTGGAGACGATGCGCGTGAAGGACTGACGGCGATTATTTCCGTGAAAGTCCCGGATCCAAAGTTTTCATCACAAACCAAAGACAAACTGGTTTCGCAAGAAGTGAAGACCGCAGTTCAACAGGAAATGCGTGAGGCCTTTCAGACATTCTTAGCTGAACGCCCAACCGAAGCGAAACAGATTGTGGCGAAGATGATTGATGCGGCTAGGGCTCGGGAAGCGGCGCGGAAAGCACGAGAACTCACCCGTCGTAAAGGGGCCCTCGATATTGCGGGTCTCCCTGGGAAGCTTGCTGATTGTCAGGAGAAAGATCCTGGGCTCTCTGAACTATTCCTGGTGGAGGGTGATTCCGCTGGCGGATCAGCGAAACAAGGGCGAGACCGCAAGACGCAGGCAATCTTGCCTTTGAAAGGAAAGATTTTGAACGTCGAAAAAGCGCGTTTCGATAAGTTGCTCAGCTCTCAGGAAGTTGGAACGTTGGTGACGGCGCTAGGCTGTTCGATCGGTCCAGAATTCGATATCGACAAACTTCGGTACCACAAGATTATTATTATGACCGATGCCGATGTGGATGGTGCGCATATCCGAACATTGTTGTTGACCTTCTTTTATCGGCACCTGAAGGAAGTGGTTGAGCGCGGCCATGTCTACATTGCGCAACCTCCGCTGTATAAAGTGAAGAAGGGTAAGCAAGAGCAGTATCTGAAGGACGAAGCGGCGCTAGATGCCTACTTAACGAATATGGCTTTGGACGGTGCGGTTGTTCATCCCACATCAGGTGATTCGATTTCTGGTGATGTATTGGAGCGCTTGTTTGGTACGTATCGCGCCGGTCGCGCGATCGCCGATCGACTCTATCGGATCTATCCCTATGACGCTTTGCATGGAATGCTCTTGGTGAATCCTATCAGTGTCGTTGACTTGCAAAATCCTGAACGGATGGCTGGCTATGCCCGAGACCTTGCTGAGCACTTGCCGAACGATCCCAAAGATGGAATGTTTTTCCGAGTGTTAACAGAGCCGGATCCGGAGCGTCCCGAATCTCGGATTGTTGTCGAGCGGATCCAGCATGGCTTAACGGATCGTTTCGTGTTTGGGCATCAGTTCTTCGATGGCGGTGATTATGCGCAGATTGCCAAGGCGGCGGGCTTGCTGGTTGGTTTGATTGAGGTGGGTGCTAAAGTCGCTCGTGGTGAAAAGTCGATTGAGATATCGACCTTTGAGCAAGCGTACAACTGGTTGATGGCGGAGGCTCGCCGTGGGCCACAGATCCAACGCTACAAAGGCCTTGGTGAAATGAACCCGGACCAGTTGTGGGAAACGACGATGGACAGCACAACTCGACGGATGCTGAAAGTGACGGTCGAAGACATGATAGCCGCGGATCAAATTTTTGTGACGCTGATGGGTGACGAAGTCGAACCTCGCCGACAGTTTATCGAGGCCAATGCATTAAACGTTGCAAATCTTGACGTTTGATTCGCTTTAGGTAAGAAGCCAGGTCACGAAACTCGGAAGATCCGTGAAGACAGGACTTGTTTCACGTGAAACAAGTCCTTTAGCGAGTTCTCTTTGTCCCTTTCCGGTTTCAACCAAGGCCGCACGGATTCCCATGCGCTGGGCTGCTATCAGGTCTTTCGCGGTATCTCCAACCATCCAGTCTGTGTCTGGATTTAAGGGGATCTCTTGGTTGATTGCATGCAGAAGTCCGGGTTTTGGTTTCCGGCATTCGCAGTTGTCCTCGGGGTGATGTGGACAGAACGCGATCATATCGATGTGTCCGCCGGCGCCTTCAATCGCATCTGTCATTTTCCGGTGAATATCGGTTAACGTCTCGAGAGAAAACAGTCCTCGGGCAAGGCCGCTTTGGTTGGTGGCGACTGCGACACGGTATCCTGAGCGATTGAGTCGAGCAATCGCTTCCGGTGTCCCATCAATGGCCACCCATTCGGATGGGGATTTAATGTATTGATCCGAATCATGATTAATGACCCCGTCGCGATCTAAGATAATCGTGGCCATTGTTACTGCTGGATCAGGCTAAAATCAGCCAGTTTACTGTAGGCATTTTTGACAAGCTGGCAGAGCCGAAGCCGATTGATCCGGACTGCTTCTTGATCACAATGAATCATGACGTTGTCAAAAAATGCGTCTGTTGCTGGCTTCATGCTTAATAAGCTTTCCATGGCCTCGCCATATGTTTCACGTGAAACGGCTAAGTCAACACTATCACCAACCCGTGTTGCCAGGTCATAGACCGAGGCTTCCGAGGGATGTTCGAACAATTTGGAATCGATGGCTCCTGGGGTAATGGGGCTGTCCTTAAGCAGATTCGCGACGCGCTTATTCGTTGATACCAGCGTTGCAAATTCGTCAGTCTCACTTTGGGCGATCAATGCTTTAACCCGATCTTCGGTTTTGGCTGTCGCGAGTCCATTGCTCTCTTGTACCGCGATAACCATGTCATGCCGATACCCTTTATCGGTGAGGCGAACTCGCTCTCGATCCTTGATGAATTGCATCAATGCGTCCAACTGATCCGCTGATCCAGCCTCTGGCTGTGCTGCAAACGCCTCAGTGACCCACGCGGTCAGATCGAGTCGTAGCGCTGGAAATTCATTGAGTCTTAAGACCCCAATGGCTGCACGACGAAGTGCAAACGGATCTTTGCTTCCGGTCGGAGGTTGATTAATAGCAAACAATCCAGCCAGCGTATCTAGCCGATCAGTGAGTGCCAGAAGGGTTCCATACAGATTATCTGGAACTTGATCAGACGCTCCGGCTGGTTGATACAATCCTTCGATGGCACAGGCTACCTCATTTGGTTCTCCGTCTAAGCTGGCGTAGATCGTTCCCATTTGGCCCTGGAGCTCGTCAAATTCCAGTACCATTTCCGTCACTAAGTCACAACGAGAGAGCGCTGTTGCCCGTTGAAAGAGATCGACATCTGCGCCAATGGATTGCGCAACTTTCGACCCGAGGGATTGAACGCGCTCAGTTTTCGCACCCAATGAACCGAGCTTTGGATGGAAGGTAATATGGTTTAAACGCGGTCGGCGAGCCCCTAGCGTTTCTTTTTGATCGAGATCAAAGAAGAATTTTGCGTCAGATAATCGCGCTCTAATGACCCGCTGATTTCCGGCAATGACTTGCTTGGGATCCTTACTTTCAATGTTTGATACAGTGATGAATCGGTTTGACAACGCCCCTGAAGTGTCTCGAGTATGGAAATATTTTTGATGCCCTTTCATTGCGGCAATCAGCGCTATATCCGGCACATCTAAAAATCGCTCTTCGAATTCCCCGCAAAGTGCAACAGGCCATTCAACCAGACAATTGATTTCAGTGAGTAAATCTTGGTCGAGTTCGACGGTCACTTCATGCTCGTGGGCTGATTGTTGAATCGTGTCCCAGGTGGCACGCTGTCTCTGTTCAAAATCAGCGATCACGTACGCATTCGTGAGATGTTGATGATACTGACCGGCATGATCGATCGTCATGGGATCGGGTGCCATGAAACGATGACCGAAGGTGAGGTTGCTGCTATTCAACCCAAAAAGCGTCATTGGAACCACCTGATTGTCGATCATGGCGAGAATCCAATGCACAGGTCTGGGAAATTCATCTCGTCCGTTGCCCCAACGCATTGGTTTTGAAAGGGCTAAACCCCCAATCACAGACGAACAGACTTCTGGCAGGATCTCCCGAGCAGGCCGACCTGTCTCAACGCCCCGATAAACCACCCATTGACCTTTGTCGGTCTCAACCAGCTCGATCTCATCAGGGGTAATCCCGAGACCTCGACAGAATCCGAGAAGTGCTTTGCTCGGCTCGCCCTCTTGAAAGGCAGCGGACGCTGCAGGACCTCTACGCTCAAAGGGCTTGTCTTCCGAATATTCGGCCAATCCCTCAATCGAAACTCCAAGACGGCGTGGTGCGGCGATGACCGAGAGGCTTTCATATCTCAATCGTGCATCGTCGAGCTTCGTTGTGAAAAGCTCTTGAAATTGTTGATTCAAGGATGGCAGGGCCGAGGTCGGAAGTTCTTCGCACCCAAGTTCAAACACAAACTGCCGTGTCTTCATGCATCGACTCCCTTGAGGATCTCTGCTCTCAGCGCCTCGTCTGCCAATGGAAATCCGGCTTGCTTTCGTGTATCAAAATAACAATTGGCGACTTGTCGAGCCAGATTGCGTACCTTGAGGATGTACCGCTGCCTTTCTGTGACACTGATCGCGTGACGCGCATCCAACAGATTAAACGTATGACTCGCTTTCAACACTTGCTCGTAAGCTGGCAATGGTAAGGATGCATCCAGAAGCTGTTCACACGCTTTTTCAGCTTCTGCAAACCCACTAAATAGCCACTCAGTATTGGCGTGTTCAAAATTATAGGCGCTCATTTCTTGTTCATTTTGGAGAAAAACGTCCCCGTAGGTCACGATCGAGTCTTCGGTTTTCGTCCAAACAAGATCGAACATCGACTCAACATTTTGGAGATACATTGCGATTCGTTCGAGACCGTAGGTCAGCTCACCGGTCACTGGGTAGCACTCAAGGCCACCCACTTGCTGAAAATAAGTGAACTGGGTGACTTCCATCCCGTTGAGCCACACTTCCCAGCCAAGGCCCCAGGCACCCAGCGTTGGCGACTCCCAATTATCTTCCACAAGTCGAAGATCATGAATTTCAGGGTCGATTCCCAAATACTTCAAGGAGCCAAAATACAGATCAACGAGATTTTTGGGATTTGGCTTCATCACAACTTGGAATTGATAATAGTGTTGGCCACGATTGGGGTTTTCACCATAACGACCATCAGTTGGGCGTCGTGAAGGCTGGACGTAAGCCGCATTCCAACGTTCCGGGCCGATCGCACGCAAGAAAGTTGCAGGATGGAAAGTTCCAGCCCCCACTTCCATGTCATACGGTTGTAAAATAACGCAACCTTGGTCGGCCCAATATTGTTGGAGGGCCAAGATCAGTCCTTGGAAAGTTGAAGTATCTGGTGCGCCAGTTGTCGGCATAGTCGTTCCGTCAGCTAGGATAAAGGCGCACAGTATAGCTAACGGGTTAGAAATTTGTGCAGTTGATTCAGCGGTTTGTTTGGTTTCTTGGCCAAATGCCTCATTTTGTAAAGCATCTGCTCACCAAGGTGATCAGTCTTTACTTGATTTATTTTCCGAATCAATCTGCGCGCATTACTCGAAAAAATATCCAGCTCGCTTATCCCTTGATGCCAAAACATCAACAACATCAACTGAGCAATGATTCGATTGAGGATCTCTCACAAAAGTTTTTCGATTTACTCACGACCTGGGTGAAGCCCGTTGCGGATTCACGCGATCGAGTCACGATTGTCCACGGATTTTCTGAATTCCAGCAAACGACCGACGGACAGCCAACCTTGATCCTTCTACCCCATCTTGGGAATTGGGAATTATTCGGTCTTTGGCTAACGCAGTATCGCCCCTACACCGCGATGTTCCGGCCACTACGAGTTCCTGAAATTTCAGCATTGGTCCGTCACGCTCGAGAGCGTGGCGGCAATCATTTAGTTCCAGCGACCACCGCAGGCGTCAAAGCGATGCTCAAACGGTTAAAACATAACGAATGCGCGATCGTGTTACCTGATCAGGCCCCTAAGGAAGGTGAAGGAGCTTATGCGCCATTTTTTGGGCTCGATGTGTTAACACCGGTATTGCCGTACCGATTGGCCTTGGCAACTAACGCGCGAGTGTTTATTGGCGCTGCACTGAAGACCCAAGAGGGCTATGAGGTTGTCCTCAAGAAACTCAACGATCCCATTGCTGATGATCAAGATCATTGGCTAGTGATGATGAATCGGGAAATTGAAGCTCTGGTTAGAGAGTATCCAGAGCAATATCAATGGGAGTATCGGCGGTTTCGTAATGCCCCAGACGGCTCTCTGCGCTATCCTTAATGTTCCCAAAATGAGGGGGATAACACCACGAGAAGAGTGAAGAGTTCCAGCCGCCCCAACAGCATCGCGAAGCTTAAAACGTACTTGGTCCCATCTGAAAGTGTGGAATAGTTCAGCGTCGCGTCCCCGAGCCCAGGGCCTAGATTGTTCAGACATGCGCCTACCGCTGAGTACGCGGTAATTGGGTCCTCACCGAGCGCCATACAAACCAGCATTAAGACCGCAAAAATGAGGACATAGGCCGCAAGAAATCCCCAAACGGCGTCGATCACTCGAGATCCCACCGGTTTTCTTCCGAGTTTGATCGGAATCACTGCGTTTGGATGAATGAGCCGTTTGATTTCACGAGATCCCTGTTTGTACAACAGCAACATGCGGATGATTTTAATTCCACCACCCGTTGAACCTGCGCAGGCTCCGATAAACGCACTCATTAAGAGCAAAAACGGAATAAACGTCGGCCAGCTGGCATAATCAGCCGTTGTAAACCCCGTTGTTGTTGCAATTGAGACCACTTCAAAGATTCCCTTTCGGAATGCCTCGTTAACGGGATAAGTCCCGTTTTCAACCAAGGCTAGCGAAATCAGAAGCGATAAACCAAACAAGAACAACAGGTAGGTTTTCCATTCAGGATCATGCAGGTAGTGCTTGAGGCTGTTGTTATGCCATGCGATGAAATGAAGCGAAAAATTCATTCCCGAAATTACCATGAAGACAATGGCAACGGTTTCAATCGAGACGCTATTAAAATGACCAATCGATGCGTCATACGGCGAGAAGCCTCCGATTGCAATGGTCGAAAACGCATGACAGATGGCGTCAAATATCGCCATTCCTGAGATCCAATACGCTAATGCGCAGGCAGCTGTCAGCGAGAGATAAATTAACCAAAGTGCCTTCGCGGTCTCGGCGATTCGAGGTGACAATTTGGCGTCTTTGACGGGTCCGGGTGTCTCTGCTCTGTATAACTGCATTCCACCGATACCAAGCATCGGAAGAATCGCGACCGCGAGAACGACGATCCCCATCCCACCGAGCCACTGCAGTTGTTGCCGATAAAACAGCACCGATTTCGGCAAATGATCAAGACCCACAATCACTGTCGCACCAGTTGTGGTCAGTCCGCTAATGGATTCAAATAACGCATCGGTCATACTTAAATTGAGTTGTTCAGAGAGCGCTAATGGCACACTGCCGGCACTTCCCAGCACCAGCCAGAAAAGCACAGTGATGACGAAACCGTCACGGATTCTGAGATCCCGCTTTTGCCGGCGTGCGGGAAGCCAACTGATGAACCCAGCTCCAAAAATTAACCCCGCTGCTGCCCCAAACAGTGGAATCTGTCCATCATCGAAAATGACACTGATACCAATAGGCGGCAGCATGGTCAGACTGAATAACATCAGTAGCAATCCAAGAATTCGAAGAGTCGGGCCGAAATGTGTCATTACAAGAAGGTCGGTGCGACCGAAAATAACCGTTCGATGTCGGTAATTTTTCGCTTGTCTGTGAGGAACATAATCACGTGATCTTGATGTTCGATTTCGATGTGATCATGGGCAATTAAAACCTCATCGTTTCGGACGATCGCGCCAATTGTTGCTCCACCTGGCAAAGCAATGTCGCCAATTTTCTTGCCGACAACTCGACTGGATCGCTCATCGCCATGAGCGACGGCTTCGATGGCTTCTGCAGCGCCACGTCTGAGAGAGTGAGCGGCTTGGATTGAGCCTCTGCGAACTAACTGCAGCAGTGAGCCGATCGTGGCTTGCTCTGGGCTTACAGCAATATCAACGAGGCCACCCTGTACAAGGTCAACATAGGCTGCGTTGTTGATGAGGGTCATGACCTTTCGTGCACCTAACTTCTTTGCGAGCATCGATGACATGATATTCGCTTCATCACTATTGGTGACGGCGCAGAAGACATCTACGTCATCGATTCGTTCTTCGAGAAGCAGATCTTGATCCGATGCGTCTCCTTGTAGAACAACCGTCCTGTTGAGCATTTCTGATAGTTCTTTGCATCGCAACTGGCCGCGTTCAATCAACTTGACGCGGTATTGATTTTCAATTGAGGTCGCAAGACGTGCTCCAATATTTCCCCCACCGGCGATGAGGATGCGTCGATAAGGTTTTTCCAGTTTTTGCAGTTCAGAAACGACAGCTCGAATGTCTTTTCGAGCAGCGAGGAAAAAGACTTCATCATCAGCTTCGATGACCGTATCACCCCTTGGCAGAATCGGTCGATCTTTTCTAAAAATCGCAGCCACACGTGTGTCGACTTTGGGAAGGTCTTGGCGAAGATCTTTCAGTTCTCGTCCGACCAGCGCACCATCTGAGTACGCTTTCACGGCAACAAGTTGCACCAACCCACCAGCAAAATCCATCACCTGGAGCGCACCTGGTTGTTGAATTAACCGGAAAATGGCCTCTGTCACTAACTGTTCTGGACGAATAATCTGATCAATATTGAAGGCGGTTTTACCGCCAAATAACGGATTCGTTTTTCCATCATCGTCCCCGTCATAAGCGGGAGAACGAACCCGCGCAATTTTTGTCGGGGTTCTGAAGAGTGCATGACTGATTTGGCACGCCACCATATTAATCTCATCGGAGTTTGTGACTGCGATCAGCATATCCGCGTCAATACCGCCGGCTTGTTTGAGAATATCTGGGTAAGACGCGTTCCCATGAATGGTTCGAATATCGAGCCGATCTTGTAGTGCACGCAACCGAAACCGGTCCGTATCCACGACGGTGATGTCATTGGCTTCAGAAGCAAGATTTTCCGCCAGCGTGGCTCCCACCTGTCCGGCGCCTAGGATAATGATTTTCAAGCCGATACCCCGTTATTTGTGGGCTCTGATTTAACCAGAAGCGCGTAAAAGAAACCATCTCCTCCGGCGTGCGTGGGAAGGTGTTGGGTTCCATATAGGGTGTCGAGACCTGGTATGCCATCGATGGTCGTGAGGCGCGCATCGGCATGACGCTCCAAAAACTTGCGAATTTGATGCTGATTCTCTTGGGGTAGGATGGAGCAGGTGGTAACCAACAATCGGCCGCCAATTTTTAAGGTGTCCCATGTGGCATCGAGGATCATGGTTTGCATTCCAATTAATGATCGTAATGACGTTTCCGAGCGCATCAGTCTGACATCGGGATGTCGTCGAATCACCCCAGTTGCGGAGCAAGGAAGATCGAGTAAGACGGCATCAAATGCGTGCTGGTCCCACCAACTTTCCGTATGTGACGCATCGGCAGCGATCAGTTCAGCACGCAAACCGAGCCGAACCAGATTCTCTTTAATTCGTGATAGCCGCTGTTCACTGACATCCAGAGCAATGACTTGAGAGTCAGACATTTCAAGCAAGTGGCAGGTTTTTCCGCCAGGTGCAGCGCAGGCATCAAGAATCCGTTCGTGGTCCTGTGGGTTGAGAATGATCGAAGCCCATTGGCTCGACTCATCCTGCACACTGACAAACCCTTCCGCAAAACCCTCTAGAGATTGAACGGGAACTGGTTTTGCCAAGCGCACGGAATCCGGTGCTGAGCCTGGGGCGGCCTCAATTCCTTGTGTTGTCAGTGTTTCGATATAAGCATCTCGATCCAATTTTTGACGATTGACACGCAACGTCATTGGAGGATGAACATTATTCTCAACTAGAACCCGCTCCCAATGGTCTGGCCAGCTTTGTTGAATCGCATCAATCAGCCATTGCGGGTGATTCCAGAGTGTCTGTGCGGAGTGACGCTCCATTTTGAGTTCTGATTTTTTGCGGATGAATTGTCGTAAGACAGCATTCACAAGGCCTCGCGCCCAGGGTCGTCCCTCGGTGACTGTGACATCCACATATTCGGAGACTACCGCATGCTCTTTGCTACCCATCCAGCCAAGCTCGAAAATGCCACAGCGGACGATGGCGCTGAGAATCTGATCCCTTGCTTTGAGTGGTTTATCCAAGAGTTGCGATTCGATGGCCTCTAAATGGAACCATTCGCGACAAATCCCATAACAGATCGATTGTAAGAGTTTTTTGTCATTTGGGTTTAGGTGAACCGAATGTTTCCGAAGCAGCGCATCGAGATTGGATTGCTGATTTTGGAGCGCATCAATCACTTCTGCAGCATGCGCTCTGATCGATTTTTTCACGCGCCCTGCTCCAGCAACTGAATCGGTTCGATCCAGGGTGCTGATTGATGCGATAACATTTGCTCAAGCATCATGCGCTTACCACCGGGGAGCTGGCAGTCGAGTATTTGTAGATTCCCATTGCGTGTGCTGACTAAAATTTGATCGTTTTCCTTCCAGAGCATGCCAGCTTGACGAGTGCTACCCGTTGCTGCGCGAACAGAATAAATTTTGATTCGGGATGAACCGGCAAATGTAAAAGCCCCAGGGACAGGATTGAATGCATGAATTTGCCGCATGACTTGAGTGTGGTCGCGATTCCAGCGAATACAGGCATCATCTGTCGTGATTTTATGGGCGTAAGTGACCCCGTCGTGAGGCTGTTCAATCGGTTGAATGGCTCCCTGATCTAACTGTTTTAGTGAGTGAACCAGTAGCGGACCACCGATCGTTGCCAGCTGATCGTGTAATTCAGCCGTTGTCGTTTGGTCATCAATTGGCACTGATGCGGTGTTGAGCATAGGTCCCGTGTCTAGGCCCTCATCCATTACCATAATTGTGATACCAGTCGCTGTGTCTCCAGCTTCTATCGCGCGCTGCAACGGGGCTGCTCCACGCCATTTGGGAAGCAGTGATGCATGGACATTCAGGCAGCCAAGACGCGGGCTTTGAAGAACTTCCGCATTGAGAATCTGCCCATAGGCAACAACGACTATGGCATCAAACTCTTGTGCGTGAATCCATGCGATTTCGTTTGGATCTTTGAGTGTGATCGGTTGTCTGACTGTTAAGTTGGCTTCAAGCGCACATCGTTTCACGGCGCTTTCTGACACCTTTTGTCCTCGCCCACTGGGTCGATCTGGCTGTGTGAGGACATACTCTATGACGATATCCGGATCGTCAATGAGAGCTCTGAGTGTTGGGACAGCAAAGTCAGGAGTGCCGGCAAACAGGACTCGCAACATCTAAGAAGTCGCCTCAACTCGTTTTTGTTTGGTCAATTTTGATTTGATTCGCGATCGTTTAAGGCCTGATAAATGATCGACAAAGAGCTTGCCGTTTAAGTGATCGCATTCATGTTGGATACAGACTGCCAGCAGCCCTTCGGCTTCCATTTCGTAGGGCTCACCCGAACGGTCGAGTGCTTTGAGCCGGATATGCTCAGGCCGTTTAACGACCTCGTAAATCCCTGGGACCGACAAACAGCCTTCTTGCATTTCATCGATTTCTTGGGTCAAGAGTTCAAATTCAGGATTGATCATGACCAGGGGGGCATTTTGTTCGTCTTGCAAATCAATGACGACAACTCGCAGATGAACATCGATTTGCGTTGCTGCCAGGCCGATCCCTTGCGCTTCATACATGGTTTCAAACATGTCATCGATCAAAACACGAATCGAGTCATCGACGCTTTCAACCGGTTTCGCAATCGTTCGAAGCCGAGGATCCGGGAATTCAAGAATTTTACGTAATGCCATGTTGTGTCTGATTCATAGAATGATTGATATGAACCGAAATTGTACCCGAACTCCAAGGTGCCTCGCACTGTTCATGACCATGCTTTTGTTTTTGGCTGATTTGACCTATGCATGTCCGATGGGTCGTTTGTTTCATGTGAAACATGTAGCACCTTGTGAGAAAGATTGCATTTACGTCCATATCCTAGCCGATGGGATCACTGCCGAATTCATATCCAGGCCGCAAACGTTGAGTCAGTTGGTTGCTGTCAGTCGGTTCGCACTAACGCCTGTAGCGTTTCAAGATCAGCAGCCCTTGATCCCTCTCCGCCCGCAACGATTGGTTGATTCACGAGCGGGCCTCTTACCCGGTTGTCGATACGGTCAGCTCCAGCGAGGAATTCAGCAAGGTTTGCGCCCAGGCGATCAGGTTCCGATTTTGCTCAATCAATGGCTGGGGGGGACTTTGCAGATCTTGACACTTAAAGACCAAACCGCATTTGGAGTTTATGATGTGCACTCGTTAATGCTGATTGACCCATGATTTTTGTAAATGATCTAACGAGTAATGCAGACATTCTGATGTCTGGCGGTGTTTCTGCGATCCCAACAGAGGGTGTTTGGGGTTTGAGTTGTCGCGTCGGGTCTTTGGCGGCGATTGGCCGGATTTTGCAAATCAAACAGCGGGATCCCACGAAAGGTTTGATTACATTGGTGACTGAATTTGACGATCTTGCTCATTGGTATGCTTGCCCGATTCTAGAGGAAGCAGACGAGGAATCTGGTCGGCCGTCAACCTGGATCATTCCGGTCAATTTGCAGTGTCCTACATTACTCACAGGTGGCCGTCAGTCATTGGCTGTTCGCCGCGTGACAATGCCAGCCTTAGTCCGGTTGATAGATCTGACTGGTCCGCTGGTCTCGACTTCTGCCAACCGATCAGGTCGTGCAGCCTGTCTGACCCGATGGCAGGTGATGAATCAGCTGGCACATTTGGTCGATCATGTGGCGCGCGGACGCACGCAGGGCTACCTGAAACCAAGTACCATCCGGGATATGCAGACGGGAACAATCATTAGGGATTGATGAAATGATGGATTTTCATGCGGTGAAGTCATATTTGTTGGGGCTTCAGGACAGTATTTGCCAAGCGCTCGAAGCTGAGGACGCTCAGGCGAGTTTTCAGCAGGACCAATGGGAGCGTGAAGAAGGCGGTGGTGGCCGTTCACGAGTGATGGCGGATGGTGCTGTGTTTGAAAAAGCTGGAGTCGGATTTAGTCATGTCATGGGGTCCAAATTACCACCATCTGCGACTGCGTCTCGACCTGAACTTGCAGGTCGATCGTGGCAAGCGATGGGCGTCAGTTTAGTCATTCATCCGGAAAATCCCTATGTGCCGACCTCGCATGCGAATGTTCGCTTTTTTGTCGCAGAAAAAGAGGGCGAGGAGCCAGTGTGGTGGTTTGGTGGCGGGTTTGATCTCACTCCGTTTTACCCGATGGATGAGGACTGTGAACATTTCCACCGGGTCGCTAGGGATGCGATGAGTCCATTTGGCCTTCATTACTACGCCAAATACAAAGCAGCCTGTGATGCGTACTTCTATCTGCCGCACCGCGACGAAACGCGAGGGATTGGCGGGTTATTTTTTGATGATTTTAATGAGCTTGGTTTTGACCAAAGTTTCGCGTTTATGCAAGCGGTTGGCGATGCCTTTGTGCCTGCCTATGTGCCGATTGTTCGCCGTCGTCGAGAGATGACTTACGGGATGCGTGAGCGGGAGTTTCAGTTGTATCGTCGAGGTCGGTATGTGGAATTCAACTTGGTTTACGATCGAGGCACCCTATTTGGATTACAAAGCGGGGGTCGGACCGAGTCAATTTTAATGTCGATGCCACCTTTGGCGCGCTGGGAGTATGGTTACGTGCCTGAAGCTCAGAGTGACGAAGCGCGGCTGGCTCAGTACTTAAAGCCGAGAGATTGGCTGTGAGTTATCGGTTTGCCGTGTTTGGCGATCCTATCGCCCATTCGAAGTCTCCCGACATCCATCGTCGGTTTGCGGAACAATTGGGGCTTGAAGTCGTCTACGACAAGCTATTAGTCAAAGAGCGTGAGTTCGAATCTGAAGTCAGACGATTTTTCGATGAAGGAGGCGATGGACTCAGCATTACCGTGCCCCACAAGTGGGCCGCTCATCAGCTTGCTGATCATCTCTCAACCGAGGCCTTATCAGCTGGAGCATGCAATACCCTGATGAGCACGGAACAAGGTCTTTATGGTCACAATACCGATGGTTTGGGTCTATTGGATGATTTGGATCGGTTGGATTGGAGTCCAGCCGGACGGCGAGTGCTGATTTTGGGTGCTGGGGGCGCAGTCGCAGGTTGTTTAGGGCCATTAATTGACCGTGGTCCAGATGAAATCGTGATTGCGAATCGGTCGATTCAGAAATTGGACCGCTTGGTTGGGCGCTATGATCGACGGGTGCGAGGGATTGGCCTGTCTGAGCTAGATTCTCAGGGTCGGCCATTTGATTTAGTGATTAACGGTATTTCAGCTGGACTGTCTGGAAGTACCGGGGTCGAATTAACCGATCGGATTGTGAATGCCGACGGCGCTTGCTACGACTTGGTTTACAGCTCTGACGACACGCCATTTTTAAAGATGTGCCGGTCATTCACAGATCAACGTGCTGATGGTCTTGGGATGTTGCTCGCACAGGCAGCGAGACAATTTGAACTATGGACCGGGCTCTACCCCGATCCCTTTGCTCAACTGATTGCGTTCGGTCGCTCGCCGGACTCTTGCCGATGATTTGGTATACTGCTGACCTTTTGAGATGACAATCATGCCCCAAACTCTTCCTCTGGCCCGTCTTGGGGTCGTCGGCGGCGGACAGCTGGCTCGGATGTTGGCGCCGGCCTGTAACGCACTGCATGTGCATATGACGATTCTCGATCCCATGCATCAGTCTCCAGCAGGTCAGGTGGCTTTTGATCAAATACAGGGAGCGCTTGATGACCCCGATGCGCTGCGTCAGCTCTGTGAGCAATCCGACATCGTGACGTTTGATCTGGAAAATGTGGGCGCCGATATCTTGATGACCTTGGCGGATCAGGGGATGGAAATGGTGCCATCGCCCGCCACTATCCGGTTGATCCAGAATAAATTTGAGCAAAAGCAGCATTACCGAAAGAAAGGCATTCCCACCGCCGATTTTGTTGATTTAGGGGAGAATCCCGCTTTTGCAGACGTCCTTGCATTTGGGTTGCCCTGTGTACAGAAAACCCATACCGGAGGTTACGATGGTCGCGGTGTTCATGTCATTCGGTCGGCTGATGATTGGGATCGGCGACTCAAAACCAGAAGTTTTTTAGAACAATTCGTGTCAGGCGGGACTGAGTTGGCAGTCATGGTCGCGCGTCGTGAATCTGGAGAAGTCGTTGCCTATGACCCCGTTGAAATGGTGGTCGATCCAGACCTGCATTTGCTCGATTATTTACTCGCACCTGCTCGTGTGAGTGAGGACTTGCGCCAACAAGCGCAACAACTGGCCAAGCAGACAGTGGAATCATTTGGAACATCCGGTCTGTTTGGCGTTGAACTCTTTATCAACGAAGCAGGCGAACTGTTAGTGAACGAGGTCGCTCCGCGCGCTCACAACTCAGGGCATCACACCATCGAAGCCTGTGTTACCAGTCAGTTTGAGAATCAGTTAAGAGCCTGCCTGAATTTACCGCTCGGACGAACAGACTTACGTGGCCATGCATTAACAGCTAACTTGGTTGGCGAACCCGGTTTCGTCGGTACTCCAGTGATCGAGGGCCTCGATGCGTTATCGCAGATTCCGGATGCTCACCTACATCTGTACGGAAAGGATGAGTGTCGACCGGGTCGAAAGATGGGACACTTCACATTATTGGGTGAAGATCATCATGAATTGGTTCAACGGTTGGAGTCGATTCGCAAGGTATTAATGATTCGAGGAGATACGCCGCAATGAGTGTAAAAGTTGGCGTCATAATGGGATCGGATTCTGACTGGCCCATCATGGAAGGTGCCGTGGATGCGTTAAAAACGTTAGGTGTTCCAGTGGAAGCGACGGTCGTTTCTGCTCACCGGACTCCTGAGCGGTTAATGGAGTATGCGAGTTCGGCTAGGAACCGCGGTCTGGATGTCATCATCGCCGGTGCAGGTGGTGCGGCGCATCTTCCGGGAATGATTGCGGCTGTTACAGAACTGCCTGTGATTGGGGTGCCCGTCGTTGCAACTTGCCTGAATGGTGAGGATAGCTTGCTCTCAATCGTGCAGATGCCAAAGGGCGTTCCGGTCGCTACTGTTGCGATCAACGGTGCGTATAACGCAGGACTGCTGGCTGCTCAAATTGTTGCCACTGGCGATCATGCCCTGCGTGATCGCCTGGCGGACTACAAACAACAATTGGCGGCGCAAGTCGTTGAAAAAGCGAAGAAGGTCGAACGGGCTGCGAATTAGCCCGTTACCTCTCTGTGGTTGTTCGCCAATCGGATGTAGTGAAGAGCCGAATATCTGAGGAATTCTTTTTCGTGATCTTTTAGCGGTCTGGCCATTTTCGCAGGCGATCCGACATATAAATAGCCTGATTCGAGCGTCTTTCCCGGAGGAACTAGGGTTCCTGCCCCGATCATCACCTGGTCTTCAACAACTGCTCCGTCGAGAACCGTGGCACCGATTCCAATTAACACCTCTTGACCGATGGTGCAGCCATGGAGACAGGCTTGATGACCGATTGTGACGCGTTCGCCAATGGTCAGTGCTTTGCCACCAGGTGAGTAAGGCCCGTCATGCGTGCAATGCAAGATGGCTCCATCTTGGATATTGGTTTGCGAGCCGACGGTAATGGTATTGACGTCGCCACGAATGACGACTTGCGGCCAGACCGAGACCTCTCTGCCCAGTGTGACTTTCCCGATGACAACGGCAGACGGGTCGATCCAGACAGATTCGTCAATCTCGGGGTGTTGGTTATCATAAGCGCGAACGGTCATACTAATCCTTGTGATGTGACGAAACCCCCACACTATTTCCGAACCAATACTGGAGTCAATGATGCCAATCAAACGTTTTATCGCAGGAGCGGTCTGCCAGCAATGCAGCGCACAAGATAAGGTCAGGGCTTGGGAAGATGAGGACGAGCGAGTCATGCGTCGAGAATGCGTGTTGTGTGGACATGAGGATGTGATTGCTCTGGAAGCACCCGAGGCATCTGAGATCACGACGCGCGTGAATTACACAGATCCAGTCTTTGATGACGATGTTAAACCGGTTCGAATTCTGGACGCGACAGGGCCGAAAGACGCCTGACTTCCGCGACCATGGCCGGGAGTCTGATACCGAGCGCAATGACTCGGACGACGGAGAAGATCAAAAACGCTGCCATCAAATGGTCAACGGTCGTGGCCTCTAGGATCCACAGGCTCCCAAACCACCCGATACTGGTAGCAACCGCCATGGCGATGCACATATCCAGCGACTTGGTGAGACCGATGAATACTCCATCGAGCCAATAGGACCAACACAACACCAACACAATCCAGTAAAACCAGGCCATGAGTTCCGACGCTTGGTGAATGACATCTTGGAAATCCGTCAGAGCCGAGAAGATGTGCGTGTGAAATAGCATTAGGCCGGCGACGATCATCACAGCGGACACAAATGATAGGGCGGCACCTGCCCAGAGGCTTTCGATAAAACGACGCAAGTGGCGTTCGCCAAGTGCTTGTCCGGCTTCGATCTCAGCAGCATAGGCAAAACCATCAAGTGCATATGCGGCTGTGGCCAGCAGGACGAGCATGAGTCCGATGGCGGCAGCTTCAATGATGCCTAATCTGGCAGAGAGGACTGCTAAGGTGACGAATACGCTGTGTAACAACAGGGTTCGAAGCATCAGCGGTAAGTTAATTTTCAATAATTGGATCTGCAGTCCAACATCCCAAGGAGAGGTCAGCACAAGTGACTGACGTTTGAGCTGCCTGAGCAACATGACGACGGCGAAGGCAACTGCTGCATATTCGGAAATGACGGTACCAAGGGCGATACCTTGGCTATTCATGTTCAGTTCGATCGCCAGAAAATAATTGAGACTGATGTTTAACACATTGATGCTGACGGCCAGAAGCAAAGCAATCCGAGTTAAACCTTGCCCGATAAACCAACCCGTCAAAGCCAGTAATATCAGATGAGCAGGCGCTCCCCACAATCGGATTGTCAAATATTGCTCAAGCGGTTGAGTCATTTCCGTGGTTGGTTTTGCCAGTTGAAGAATCGGATGGATGGCGTGTGACCCAAGCAACATCAATGCAAGTCCAATAAGGAGTGCCATGAAGACGGCATTACTTAAGAGACTCACCGACCGCAGCGGATCATTGGCGCCCACGGCTTGCGCCACAAGGCCGGTAGTGCCCATTCTCAAAAACGAAAAGGTGCCAAAGAAGATCACGAGAAGTTCAGCACCAACCGTGACAGCGGCTAAATAATAAGTGTGATCAAGGTGTCCCGAAATCGCCGCGTCAGCGAGCCCCAGTAGTGGTGTTGCAATGTTTGCAATAATCAAAGGAAGCGCCAGCCGCCATAATCTGGCAACCGACGCTATCTTGAGATGAGTTGGCATTGGGGATCGAGGCGTCGGGCCACGAGAATCTCTAAAAAGTCATTTGGATCTTTGACATGCGGGGGTGCTTGCGGGCCGCCTTCACGCTTACGAGCGAGTGCGACCAATCGGAGCATCCAAAACCTGAGCGCCGCGGTTTCTACGGCAAGCGGCCAACAGTCGATTTCATCGGCGATGAGCGGGCGATGTTGCTGGTAACCACTCATCAAGGCTTCGGTTTTATCTGCTTGAAGACGCCCTGTTGGATCAGAACACCAGTCGTTAATTGTGACGGCTAAATCGAACAGCAGGCATCCGTTACATGCATTGTAGAAATCGATGATACCAGCCAGTTTTCCCTGATGAAATAATGCGTTATCACAGAAAAGGTCACCATGAATGATGCCTGTGGGAAGCGTTTGGGCGGAATCGACGAACAGTTGTGATCGACTGACCTGATCTTTGAGCGTTTCCTGGTGCGCCGTCGGAACAAGATCAAGGACACGCTCGACATTGCTTTCCCACCAAGTGTTCCAACGGTGATTTTCACGGGTAAGATCCTGATAATGCTGTGTTGCTGCATGCATTTGACCCAGTGCTACACCAATCTGTTGGCAGGCATTCACTGAAATGGGATCGAGCGTTGACCCTTGGATTCGTGTAAATAGCGCAGCCGGTTTGTTTTTGATGTTAAACAGACGGTCGCCATGTTGATTCGCGATTGGAGTAGCCACCGGTACACCATCCTCTGACAAGCGCCGGTTCAGTTCGATAAAAAATGGGATTTCATCAAAGCCCTGTTCTTCAAAAATTTGCAGAACGGTTTCTGTTGTTTCAAAAGAGACAAAATAGGTGGTGTTTTCCACACCAGCATCCACTCCTTGGAAGCTCATTAAATCACCCAACCCAAATTGTTTGGTGAAGTCCTGCATTTCCTGCAGAGTTAATTCTGTGTAAACACTCATCGCCGCGTCCTGTCCAAGCGCGGTATTATGCATCGACAGTTACAAAAGCAACACTCTCAGGAGCTTGAATGCCTGCACCTTTGGTTTTAGTTGATGGGTCGTCCTATCTTTACCGAGCGTTTCACGCCTTACCACCACTGACAACAAGCACCGGTCAGCCAGTTGGTGCGATTCGGGGTGTCATTTCGATGTTAAATAAGCTCGCTGATTCGACTGGCGCTGAACGAATGGTTGTGGTGTTTGATGCATCGGGGAAAACATTTCGTGACGACATGTATGCGGAGTACAAAGCCAATCGAGAAAAGATGCCGGATGAACTCAGGGAGCAGATTGAGCCCCTGCATTCAATCATTCGAGCGCTCGGATTTCCGCTGTTGGCTGTCCCGGGAGTCGAGGCTGACGATGTCATCGGGACGCTTGCAAAGCAAGCGGAGGCTGCCGGTGAAGAGGTATTGATTTCCACAGGTGATAAAGATCTCGCTCAGCTTGTGACAGACCAAGTCACCCTTGTGAATACCATGAGCGATAGCACATTGACGCCGATTGGCGTTGAGGAGAAATTCGGCGTACCTCCAGAGCGGATGATCGACTTTCTTGCTTTGACTGGAGACAGTGTCGACAACGTACCTGGTATCCCGAAATGTGGCCCAAAAACAGCAGCGAAATGGCTCAATGCTTACGGATCACTTGATGGTGTTGTGGAAAGTGCTGAGTCGATTGGTGGAAAAATTGGTGAAACCTTTCGGGAGCATATGCATGTGCTCCCGCTATCAAAGGCATTGGTCACCATCAAAACTGATTGTGAATTACCCGTTGGTCTTGAGCAATTGGCACGATCTGCCCCAGACCTTGAACAGTTAACGGCGCTGTATACCGATCTCGAACTGAATCAGTTTCTGAAGCGAATTCAACAATCCCCGGTGGTCAATGAGACATCTTTGACAACCCCTGAAGCCATTGAGACATCCTATGAATTGGTCACGACGCCTGAGCGATTGACCTTTTGGATGGATCAATGCCGGCAAGCGAAAATCTTTGCATTGGATACAGAGACCACGTCATTGGTGGCCAGACATGCCAAGTTAGTTGGGGTTTCATTGTCTTGCATGGCTGGCCAAGCCTGTTACATCCCGGTGGGGCATGTGGAGGGCAAACAATTAGACATGACCTCGGTTCTTTTTGCGTTGTCAGACTTATTCGCTGACCGCGACCTGACCATGGTTGGTCATAATCTGAAATATGACCTGACGATTTTAGAAACCGTTGGGTTACTGCCGCAATGCCGATTGGCCGACACCATGCTCATGAGTTACGTGCTGGATGCGGCAGCAGGGCGCCATGATATGGATTCCCTAGCAAAACGCTTGTTAGGCGTAGAAACCACCTCTTACGAAGACGTCTGTGGAAAAGGGGCGAAGCAAATTCGTTTTGACGAAGTGGCGCTTGAGTCAGCTTCACACTACGCATCGGAGGATGCCGATATCACATTACGGCTCTACAACCAGTTTGTAGAGCGTTTGAATCAAGTGCCTTCGCTTCAGTCGATTTACCAAGAATTAGAACTTCCTGTCATGCAGATTCTCCGAGAAATGGAAAATCATGGAGCCTTACTTGATGTCGATATTTTGAACGCGCAATCAGTGACCCTTGGCGTGCGTCTCGAACAGTTGGAATCTGAGGCACAGGCGTTGGCGGGGCGGCCATTTAACTTAGCTAGTCCGAAACAACTGCAAGAGATTTTATTTGATGAGCTTCAGTTACCTGTCCTGAAAAAAACGCCAAAAGGAGCGCCATCGACGAACGAAGAAGTGCTTCAGGAATTGGCCCTTGATTATCCGTTGCCGAAACTATTGATTGAGCACCGGAGTCTTTCAAAACTCAAAGGCACCTACACGGACAGACTACCCGGCGACTGTGATCCAGCGGATGGACGGGTGCACACCTCTTTTCATCAGGCAGTGACCTCGACCGGACGTTTGTCGTCGTCAGATCCGAATCTGCAAAATATTCCAATTCGAACCGAGGAAGGCCGTCGCATCCGTAAAGCCTTTATTGCACCAGACGGTTGGTCTGTCATGGCAGCCGATTATTCGCAAATTGAATTGAGGATTATGGCGCATTTGTCGGGCGACAAGAGCTTGGTGGATGCGTTTGCGCGCGGTGATGATATCCATCGTGCGACAGCGGCAGAGGTCTTTGATTTAGAGCCAATGTTCGTGACAGATGAGCAGCGTCGGCGTGCGAAAGCCATTAATTTTGGCCTGATTTATGGCATGAGTGCGTTTGGATTAGCGCGGCAACTTGGGATTGAACGCGCTGAAGCGGCTGCCTACATTGATCGCTATTTTGAGCGTTATCCAGGGGTTCGACACTACATGGACTCCACGCGCGCAATGGCGCATGAGAAAGGTTACGTTGAGACAGTGTTTGGGAGACGTCTGACCCTGCCAGATATTCATGCAAGACAAGTTCCGGTTCGGCAAGCGGCAGAACGGGCAGCGATTAATGCACCCATGCAAGGAACTGCTGCGGACATTATCAAGCGAGCAATGCTGCGTGTGCATCAGGCATTAGCCACGAGTAATTTAGGTTGTCACTTGTTGCTTCAGGTACACGATGAATTGGTTTTTGAGGTCAGGGATCGCGATCTCGATCCAGCGCGACAGCTCATCCGATTGGAAATGGAGGCTGCTGCTGAATTATCGGTTCCTTTGGTGGTTGACATTGGTAGTGGAGAGAGCTGGTTCGAGGCGCACTAAAAATAATTCACATTTTTTTGAACTTTTTTGAAATCAATGGGTCTTAATTAGTAAGACAACGATATTCCCTCATTCGTTGTTCCGACGTGACCCCTGTCGGACGTTGAAACCCCGGTGTGAGCTACCGGGGTTTTTTATTATGCGTGGCCTTCAAGATGGTGAGTGATCCATTCCGATGCTTCTTTGATGCCAGTTTTATCCAAACTCGAAAAATTTAACACCACAGAGCGCGGCCGGTCTTTTTGCACAGACAATCTTGATTTGGCGGCCTGATTACGACTGAGCTTGTCACTCTTCGTCAGAAGCAACAAGGTATCCATTTCACGATGGTCTGCAAAAGAAAGCATTTGCTGATCCAGTGCGGTCATGGGATGTCTGACATCCATGAGAAGAACGAGCCCGGTTAATGTTCGTCGTTCTGCGAGAAACTCACCAAGATGCTGTTGCCATTGTTTTTTGATCGCGTCAGGAACCTTGGCAAAACCATACCCGGGTAAATCGACCAAAAACCCGCCAGTTCCTGGCACTTCAAAGAAATTGATGAGCTGGGTTCGTCCAGGTGTTTTTGACACTCGCGCGAGACTTTTTTGCCCCGTGAGCGTATTGAGGGCGCTTGATTTACCGGCATTTGAGCGGCCACAAAAACCGATTTCGGGACCACATTCTGGCGGGCAGTGGTTCAGTGTTGGAGCGCTGATTAAAAATTTGGTTTGTGCCAACCTAGGGTCGACTTGGGTGTCGCGCACGTCAATTAAATCCTTCACTGCATAAATCTCAGGTGCAATGTATACTACGTCATCGAAAAATGGATCGCTTTCCCAACAAAGAGATGAAACGAATGAAGTCTTTATTCACCGCTATTGGATTGGCCCTATCATCAACTCTCACCATGGCTGCTGGCTCTGAAGCAACCGCAACTTACGTCGGAAACGCAGACCAAGGTAAAGCTAAAAGTGCAACCTGTGCTGCGTGTCATGGGGCTGATGGTAATAGTGCTGCGGCTGATTACCCGAAATTGGCTGGCCAGCACGCGACTTACCTTGCGTCGACACTGAAGGCCTATCGCGATGGCTCGCGAGCAAACGCCATTATGGCGGGAATGGCTGCTGCGTTGTCTGACGACGATATCGCCGATTTGGCGGCTTACTACACAACCCAAGCAACGTCTGGTGGCGCTGTTGATGCTGACTTAGTTGCTCGTGGCGAACAATTGTTCCGGTTTGGTGATTCAGCAAAAGGTGTGAGTGCCTGCACAGCCTGTCATGGTCCAACTGGAGCTGGTGTTGCTTCCGCAGGATTTCCTTCGCTGAAGGGTCAATGGGCTGGGTATACGGAAACTCAGTTAAAAGCTTACCGAGAGGGTTCGCGTGCGAATGCCATGATGAACGGAGTTGCTCAGAACCTGTCTGATGCGGATATCCGGGCGGTAGCGAGTTATGTTGGAGGCCTTCAGTAATGTTCAAGCGCATCCTGTCAACAATGGTGATCGGCTTGAGCTTGATGCTGAATCAAGCTTGTGCTGCTGATGGATTCCAGGAAGGAGTTCATTATCAGACACTGTCAAAGCCAGTGGTCACATCAGATTCCTCAAAAGTTGAGGTACTGGAATTGTTTTGGTATGGATGCCCGCACTGCGATTCCTTGGATCCGGCCCTGAAGGCGTGGGTTCAAAAGCTTCCAAGCGATGTGAATTTTGTCCGTATGCCAGTGGTTTTTGGTCGCTCTTGGGAAATGCATGCGCGCATGTTCTGGGTCGCGAAAAACTTGGGGTTGTTAGAAACCATTCATGAACCTTTATTTAACGCGATCCACCGTGAAGGTCAGCGACTTCAACGTGTCGATGAGGTGATCGCCTTTTTTGAGCGGTTTGGTGCTGATCCGGCGGTGGTGAAACGAGAGCTTGACGGATTTGCAACAGAGAGTGCTTTGCGCTTGGCCGATGCTCGTGTTCGTGCCTATGGAATCCAAGGTGTGCCAGCATTGGTTGTCAATGGTCGTTATGTGACTGGTGTGTCACAGGCCGGTGGCGAGAGTCAGTTGTTTGCACTGTTGAATGAGTTGATCGAGACCTCGCGTCAACAGTGACTCTGAAAGCCAGCTCGATGACTGAGCTGGCTTTGTCTTCGTTAGAAGTCAATCAAATCAGAAGCGGTTGCTTTCTGTTCCCGCAATGCTTTCGCGTAAGCCGAATCCATTAAGTCGATTTCCACTGTCAAGTCAGGCGTTAGGCTAAATGCTTTAGTTCGGCGAATACGTGCGCGCAATTCCTGAGTTTCGTTGTCATCTCGATAGAGATGGAAGAATCTTAAAAATTGCTTATCGTTTGATTCAATTTCTGAAAGCGCCGAATAACAAGGAGTGACGCGGCCATACTTGTTACAAATCCGATTGACTAATTTCGCTTGAGTTTTCTCATCGTTGGGTAATCCTTCCTGCCGATAAAAAATACGAACGATGTTTCCTTCAGGGTCGTGCGTGATCGTTAAAAACTCTTTAGCTGGGCTATCAAGCGACTGAAAATCATCGACAGAATCGCCGATTTGAAGTCCTGCGACATCAAAAGCAAGAGACGCTTGAGACAACGAGAAAGCAAGAGCTGCTAAGACAAGGCGCGATTTGGTTCGGTACATCTTCATGAGGTCCAGTGTAGCGTATTCGGTCCAGTTAGGGTTGTTTGTTAAATGCAGCGTAGGCCTGATCCAACCGTTGCAAGGCGTCATTGATCTCAGACTCTGCAATGATTAATGGTGGCGCGAAGCGATGGACGTTCGGTCCTGCAACCAAGGTCATCAGTCCCATTTGCATGGTGAGTTTGACCAGTTCACCAGAGCGGCCTGCGTACTCGTCTTTGAGGACTGCGCCAATCAATAAACCTTGGCCCCGCACGGTCTTAAATAATTGATGCTTCGCGTTGAGTTGATTCAATCCCTGCGTTAATTGACGGCCTCGCGCAGTGACGTTACTGAGAAGTTCAGGTGTATTAATCAATTCAAGTGCTTTGCCAGCAACTGCTGTCCCGAGCGGGTTTCCTCCATAGGTACTTCCATGGGTGCCGGCAATTAAATGCTCTGAGATCCATTCTTTGCAAAGCATGGCGCCGATCGGAAATCCACAACCAAGGCTCTTAGCGCTACTGAGAATATCCGGTGACACATCACTATGCTGATAGGCAAAGAGCTTTCCAGTTCGCCCCATTCCAGTTTGGACTTCATCAACAATTAAGGCTGCACCGACGCGATCACAGGCGGCTCTGATTTTTTCAAAAAATGTAGGGCAAATTGGTCTGACGCCCCCTTCTCCTTGAATCGGCTCAACCATCACAGCGCAGGTGTTTTCCGAGACTTGCGCCTCTAAGGATTTGCAGTCGTTGAATGGTAAGTGAGTGAAACCTTCCGGCATCGGACCAAAACCTGTCCGGTATTTGGGTTGTCCGCCTGCGGTGACTGTTGCGATCGTCCGACCGTGAAACGCGTCATTGAATGCAATAATTTCAATTTTCTCAGGACCATAGACATCGAAAGCCGCTTTCCTTGCCGCTTTGATAGCGGCCTCATTGGCTTCCGCGCCAGAGTTACAAAAAAAGACCCGATCAGCAAAGGTTGCATCAACCAACGCTTTGGCCAAGTGAATGGCGGGTTCGTTGGCGAGCACGTTGGAGAGGTGCCAGACTTTGTTGGCTTGCTCGGTGAGTGCTTGAACGACGCCTGGGTGGCAGTGACCGAGTGCACTGACAGCGATCCCGCCGGCTAAATCCAAATAGCGTGCCCCGTCTTGGCCAAATAGCTCGCAGCCAACACCTTTGACAATGATGGTTGGAGGTACACCGTAATTGGGGGTGAGAACTTGTTGATAATCCGATAAGTCAGTCATTTAGCATCATCTCGATGTGGGCACACACGCTACGGCCCAACGCTCCGAGATGATACCCACCTTCGAGGATAGATACGATACGTGATTGACTATGACGATTCGCGACGTCGTTAATCAGGGTCGTGATCCACCGATAGTCATCCTCAACAAGGTTCAGTTCACCGAGCGGATCTTTGGTATGCGCGTCGAAGCCCGCTGAGATCAGAATCAGTTCAGGTTTAAATGCATCAAGGGCTGGGAGAAAATCTTTTTCCACTTTGCTTCTGAAGACCGTCCCGTCTGAGCCCGCGTTAATTGGCGTCAGAATTAAGTGCTCACCTGGGGTGTCGAAGTGGCGATTTGGATAGAATGGATGCTGGAACGATGAGCACACCATGACGCGCTCATCATCTTTAAAAATATCAACCGTTCCGTTGCCGTTGTGGACATCAAAATCAATGATCGCAACACGACTTAACCCATGCTGTTCAATTGCATGGAGCGCTGCGACGGCGATGTTGTTGAATAAGCAAAAACCCATCGCTAAGGATTTTTCGGCATGATGACCGGGTGGCCTTGTGGCACAAAACGCTCGCTGGATATCGCCTGCCATGACACGGTCAACTGCCTGACATCCAGCACCTGCGGCGAGTAAGGCAGCACGCAAGGATCCCGGTCCCATGGAGGTGTCACCATCGACGGGGATCAAATCACCATTGATTGCGTCATAGCCGATTTGTTCGATTTCATGAACATAGTCATGAGGGTGGGCTCGTTCGATCCACTCGTGCTCTGCTGGCAATGCTTCAAAGGGGGTGAGGTCAAGCATCAAGCCATCCGCCTGCAACCGGATATCAATCGCCTGCAGGCGCATTGGGCTTTCCGGATGCATGTGGCCCATGTCATGGATCATGCAGTCTGAATGGGTGAAATAGCCGATGTGCTTCATGATGGGCTCCAGTTAGTCGGCAAACTGTATCACTGGCCAACCTTTGTGACATGCGAGTTCTGCTAGCGACTGATCTGGGTCAACCACGAATGCTTGATCTGCTTTTTCTAGCAGCGGACGATCGTTGATTGAGTCTGAATAGAAATGAATCGTCGAAGCACTGTCTTGCTGTGTCTTGAGCCATGCGTGCAGTGCATCGATCTTCCCACTTTGATAGGTTGGAATACCGACTAACTCGCCCGTATAGCGCCCATCGATGACTTCAAATTCGCATCCTAAGTAGCTATCAACGCCGTGGAGACTGGCGATCGGTTGAACGATGAAGGTGTTAGTTGCTGAAATGATCAACGTGTGAAATCCCTCAATTTTATAGGATTGGATGCATTCCAGTGCTTTGATTTGCAGTTGAGGTCTGACGATTTCTTGGACGTACTGGTCACGCCAAGCGGTGACCTGGTCGATTGGATAGGTCTGGAGGATCTCGCAGGCAAATCGTTGATAGGCTCGGATATCAAGATCGGCATTTAAGTAATCTTGATAGAATCGTTCGTTGTTTTCTCGATAGTGCTCTTCTTCGACGGCGTCGATATCGATTAAAAATTGATTCCAAGCTTTATCGCTATCGAAAGGGATGAGCGTATGGTCGAGGTCGAAGATGGCAAGTTGCATGGAATACTTCTTTTGATTGAGGGATTGGTTAAAAGTTGAAAGAATGCGAGGGTTTTTAGGGAGTTTCAAGTCATGATTGATCAGGACGGTTTTCGGTTAAATGTGGGAATCATTCTCGCGCATCCGACCGGCTCTGTTCTGTGGGCACGTCGACGCGGTGAAGATGCGTGGCAGTTTCCTCAAGGTGGCATGCAGTCTGGCGAGACTCCTGAAGATACTTTGTATCGCGAGCTTCATGAAGAGCTCGGCATTGCCAAGCATCAAGTGTTTGTTCTAGCCCAGACCGCTGGATGGTTGCGTTATCGACTGCCCAAATCGTTGATTCGGCCTCGAGGTAAAAAAACCTGTGTTGGTCAAAAACAGCGTTGGTATTTGCTTGCATTGACAGATCCCTTCACACAGCCAGACTTAGATGCGACAGATCATCCCGAGTTTGACGCTTACCAATGGGTGAGCTATTGGTATCCACTGGGTCAGGTGATTCCCTTCAAGCGGGATGTGTATCGTCAAGCGATGATGGAGTTGGCGCCCGCATTGCGCTGGTTTGGGCCCATGGCATGCTAGATATTCTGCGGCGTCTCGTTCAGGCAGTCACGGATGCGGCAACACTGGACGAAGCGCTCACGATTATCGTGACTCGGATCAAAGACACGATGCAGACAGGTGTGTGTTCTGTCTATCTGCTCGATGAATCGACCGATCGGTGGTTATTAATGGCCACCGATGGACTCAATCCAGACTCAGTTCGTCAAGCGAGCCTTGCCAAAACTGAGGGTCTTGTCGGCACGGTTGGCAGTCGAGGTGAGCTGGTCAATCTTGACGATGCCCCAAATCATCCGGCATTTCGCTTTTTACAAGAAACGGGCGAAGAAATTTTTCAGTCGTTTCTGGGTGTCCCGATTGTCCACCAGCGCCAAATTCTGGGTGTTTTGGTTGTTCAGCAAACCACGCAGCGGAAATTTAGTGATGACGAAGAGGCCTTATTGGTCACGGTTGCGGCGCAAATTTCAGCACTAATCGCGCACGCTAAGGTCTCTGGCCGACTGCACCTGAGTCATGCCGATGGCGAAAAACCGATTGATATCCATTTTAAGGGAGTCGCAGGTGTTGCTGGGGTGACGACGGGGACGGCTTTCGTCAGGCAACCGCCCGCCAATTTAAGACGAGTGAAGGATGCACGGACCGATCAACCCGAGCATGAACTTGATGAGTTTCAAGCGGCCTTGGGTGAGGTGAAAGCTGAGTTGCGACAAATCAGTGATTCACTGGCGGAGCATCTGGCACGCAAAGAAACCGCATTGTTTGATACCTATCTGAGGATGCTCGAAGACCATACGCTAAGCGGTGAAGTCTGTCAGCGAATCCGCTCCGGTGAGACTGCACCGACGGCATTGAAGTATGTTGTGTTGGATTTGGTCGCGCGCTTTGAGGCAATGGATGATGCCTATTTAAAAGAGCGTGCGACAGATCTGTTGGACTTGGGCCGTCGGATTCTTGCGAAATTACTCCATGAACAATCTGAACACTTTGAGTATCCCAATGACGTGATCTTGGTTGCAGAAGATGTGACCCCGGTCATGCTGGGCGAGGT
>QXYM01000130.1 GCA_009886945.1 Litorivicinus sp. | reverse complement strand
TGATTGCCAGAAAACAAATGACAAAGGCCCAGAGTGACATCTCAATGGTGTACCCGCCGTAGGCGAACAGTACATAGCCCGGGTCCGCTTTAACCCGATCGCCGAGATACAGGCCGAGTGCCAGCAGTGCTCCGAGAATCCCAAGCCAAATGGATAATCGAACGAAGCGACTCACTGCTTCACCTCAGTGGCGGAAACACGCTCTTGGGTCAGCGCATCGCGATACGCTTTGAGTGCACGAAGACCTTGAGCGGCATCAGGGATTTCTCGAACGATAGGCGTTCCATCAAGCGCACTCAGCACCGACATCACTTTGAGACCAGCACCTGCTGTCACGTCGAAAAAGTGCGTACACAGACGCTTTGCCTGAGCCAGGCCCGCATCAAATAAATCTTGGTCTTCTCGAATCAAGGCAACCTTAATCTGCTCGAGGCTCAAACGCAGAACTTCGCGTGCTCGGCCTGCATCCGATGCAGAAACTAAGGGTGTAATGGGCGCATTCACCTCACGAATCCGGATAAATTCTGATAAATCACCCAGCCACTTTTGCACATCAACTGCCTGATCCGTTGGCGTGTCGGCCATCAATCGACGAACCGGCAACTGTAGCTCGTCCAATACAGGATCGAGAGCCAGAAGGTCCGCTTGGATACCAAGCACGTCAATGGTCGGGATTGAAGATAACGTATTTAAATCTTGCGCAAGCAACTCTCTGACGGACAGCAGCCGACCATCTTGTAACTGACCAAAAAGCGCTTGTGCGGTGCGCATCAAGTTGACCGCAGTTTCTGGATTGCGCTCAATCAACAACCGTTGATCAGCCAGTTTTAATAAATACTCGGCTTCCGCGAGGACATAACTACTACGGGTATCAACTTGTGCTTTTGCCAGTTGCTCAGCAACCATTTCCACCCGATCAATCACTGACTGATTACGCGCATCCGCACGGCTCACGTCAGTCTCAAGCCGCTGAATGTGTGATTCCAGCGCGCGGGTCTCAGTTTGCAGCTTTTTCAGCTCACTTAACTGAGTTCCCAGTGTCTGTACGATGGAATCCATCGATTGCACCGAGCCTCGGATCGTTTGAACTTCCGTCCAACCCAGCCAACCGCCGACACCAACGGCTGCAGTCGCGACAATACTCAGTGTCAAAGAAAGCAACGCACCCGACCGATTGGTTTGAGCAGGTCTCACTGGGTCTGAGGACTCAGCGACGACTTCCATCTCCTCGGGCGCGACGACTGCCTCATCGGCTGACTCGGGCTGTGTTTCTTCAGGCTTTGACACTCGGCTCTCCTTGCATCGCCAGTTCGACCGCATCAGATGTAGGTGCATTGATTTGATAATACCGGCTTCCCGAGGGTAATTGTTCTTTCGCATCGGAACTTGTCACAAAATGTAGTGTGGGCGTGATGTCCACGCGTTGTGACACGGCGGTATCCACAAATGCTTTTAACAACGCCGCAGAGCCATGCACGATCGCTGTAATTTCCGACACATCCAAATCCGATGGCTGCAGACAACTCTCAAGGGCAAAGAGTTCCAGATGCACAACCGGATCGTCCACGAGCTGATTCAAACCATCAAATTGACGGCCAGATCCTTGTCCGCTTGCGACGACGATGCGACTCTGAGCGTGGACTTCTCGCTGCATTTGCTCAATCAGCGATGATGATCCGGGTTCACTGCCTTCGCGAACGGATCGAATTTCTGAGTTGAGGATTTGCGCAGTGCCTGGACCCACCGCCCAAAAAGTCTGAGAGTCAGGCCATTGCGTCCATCGCCCAAGGATCGCGTCGATCAGTAAATGCGCGGTTTCAGGCGATGTCACGACAACATCAGAAAATCGATCAAAATCGACGATCGCAGGATGCAATGACACATCTAACGGACAAGCCTGCAAACACGAGATAGCAATCGGCTCGAAACCTGCCGCATCAAAGGCCACACTGGTCCGAGGAAACGCAGAAGGCAGTCGGTTTAACCAGATTTTCAAGCCTACAAACCCGCTTGAGCGAGAAGCTCTTTTGCGCCCTGCGCGATTAACTCCTCGGCGACTCGAATACCGAGCGCCTCTGCCTCATCGTATTCACCCACATCGTCAGCTTTCAATAGCGTCCCGCAATCAGCGGATCCAACCAAGGCACGAAGCCATAAGCGACCCTCACGCTCGATCGCGTAAGCAGCGATCGGAACCTGACAGCCCCCGTTTAAATGGCGATTCAAAGCACGTTCCGCCCGGCCCGCAATTTCACTGGCCTCATCTTGTAATGTCATCACAATTGCCCGGGTTTCTGAATCGTCTTGGCGGATCTCAATCCCCAAAATCCCTTGTCCACATGCTGGCAAGACATCCTCAGAAGCAGTCTCAAATGCGATCCGGTCACCAAGCTTGAGTCGCTTGAGTCCAGCAGACGCCAGAACTAATCCATCAAATTCGCCAGCATCCAGTTTTCTCAATCGAGTTCCAAGATTTCCTCGGACGGGTGATAACTTCAAATCAGGCCGCAAAGCTCGGATTTGCGCAATCCGTCGCAAACTGGACGTTCCCAAATGCGCGCCGTCGGGAATATCCGAAAACCCCGTCCATGCCGTTGTCCCGGCACGATGGACGACCGCATCCGCTGGAGTTTCTCTCGCAGTCAGGCAACACAACTCAAGCCCGTCCGGTAATTCCATCGGAACATCTTTCAGTGAATGCACCGCCAGATCAGCACGCCCATCATAAAGCGCGGTCTCGAGTTCCTTGACGAAAACGCCTTTTCCACCGATTTTCGTTAACGACACATCCAGGCGTTCATCGCCTTGAGTGGACATTTCCAAAAGCTCAATGGTGATCTCTGGGAATGCCGCTTGAAGACGATCACGCACGTGATATGCCTGCCACAGTGCCAGTGGGCTTTTACGCGTTGCGATAGTTAATGTTTTTTGCATGTGTGGTCCTTTGTTACACAAAGTATACTGGATGCTTACAGAAGGAGTCTCTATGAGTCAGGAAACCCCCAAAGCGCTATGGGGCGGTCGCTTCTCGGAATCCACCGACGCGTTCGTCCAAGCATTCACGGCATCTGTTGGATTCGATCAGCGGATGGCGCGCGAAGACATTGAAGGATCAATCGCACATGCTTCGATGCTCGCGGAGCAGGGAATCCTAACAAGCGACGACTGCCAAACCATTATTGAAGGTCTGCGTCAAATCGAGTCTGAAATACAAGCAGGCAATTTCTCATGGTCAATTGCACGTGAAGATGTGCACATGAATATTGAATCCCGTCTGATCGATTTGGTTGGTGACACGGGCAAAAAACTTCACACCGGACGGTCAAGAAATGATCAAGTCGCGACGGATATTCGATTGTGGCTTCGAGGCACGATTGATCACGCAATCACTGAGCTCTCACGCCTACAAAGCGGCCTGATTGACCTTGCTGAGCGCGAAGCTGATTCAATTATGCCAGGCTTCACACATCTTCAGGCAGCCCAACCTGTCACCTTTGGGCATCATATGCTGGCGTGGAATGAAATGCTTGAGCGTGATGCAGGCCGATTGCTAGATTGTCGTCAACGGATGAATCAATGCCCCTTGGGAGCAGCTGCGTTGGCGGGTACTAGCTATCCCATCAATCGTGAGCGGACAGCCGAACTCCTTGGCTTTGATCGACCGACAGAAAATAGTCTCGATTCAGTCTCTGACCGTGACTTTGGAATCGAATTTTTAAGTGCTGCCAGCTTGGTGATGATGCATTTATCTCGTTTTTCTGAGGAACTCATCAACTGGAATTCGACCGCTTGGCAATTCGTCGATCTACCTGACAAATTCTGCACCGGCAGCTCGATCATGCCTCAAAAGAAAAATCCCGATGTCCCCGAACTTGTTCGTGGAAAATCTGGACGGATGTTTGGACATCTGGTGAGTCTCCTGACGCTGATGAAAGGCCAGCCACTCGCTTACAACAAAGATAATCAAGAAGACAAAGAGCCGCTCTATGATGCCGCAGATACCTTATTGGGATCATTGCGGGCCTTTGCGGATATGATGCCTTCACTGGTGGTCAATCGGGACATCCTGAGAGAATCTGCCATCCGCGGCTTCTCAACCGCGACCGACCTCGCAGACTATTTGGTTCGACGAGGTCTTCCATTTCGTGACGCTCATGAGGTCGTTGGTCAGGCAGTAGCACTGGGTGTCCAAACCCAGAGAGACTTATCTGAAATGGATCTCGCTGAGCTTCAGAGCTTCAGTGACTTAATCGGCGATGACGTCTTTGAAGTCTTAACAGTTGAAGGATCTGTCAATGCGCGAGATCACATCGGTGGTACAGCGCCGAATCAGGTTCGGGCGGCAGCGGCGCGTGCACGAGCTCGACTGGAATCGCGTTAGTCGGGAGCGATTGCCGCTAAGATGGCTTGGGTTTGAAGTGCTGTCGACCCACGATGTGCCTCGACCCAAGCCTCAGCCGCCGAGCCCATTAGCTCGGCATTCTCCATTGCCTTAGCCAGGACTTCCGATAGGTTCTCCTCATCGGCTCGATACAACCCACCTGCCGTCTCTAGCCCATCGGTAATCGCCTGAAAGTTATACATTGATGGTCCAGCAACTAGAGGCTTTTTCAGTCGTGCCGGCTCGATTGGATTCTGGCCACCTTTGCCAGAAAAGCTTCCGCCAATGACAATCACATCCGACTGCGAGATATAGGCACCCATGTGACCGAAAGTATCACCGATGAGGAGTTGCGTCCCTGGATCAAGCTTCAGTGACATCTGACAAGCGTTCAATCCAGCCGCTGTTGCCGCATCGCGAATATCGGCTCCTCGCACTGGATGCCTGGGGACAATCAATAATGCCATGTGTGGCTCTTGACGAGCCCAACGCATGAATAACGCATCATCCTCAGGGTGACTGCTCATTAAACAGACGAGGGGGCGTTTGTTTTTCCAAGTCATCACCTGATGCGACTGCTCTTCTGGAATTGGCGGTACTGGTTGATCCAACTTGATCGATCCAACCTCAGAAATCGCATGTGCAGGTACGCCCAACAGCTGCGCATGGCGCGCGTCCCCAGGGAATTGCATCAACGCGCGCGATACCTTCGACCACATCGGCCTGGTCAACCCGCCGAAACGCAGATATCCGCGAACAGATCGATCACTTAAGCGCCCATTAGCGAGGATGACAGGAACCCCAGACTCATGACAGGCAGCCACTAAATTTGGCCACAATTCGGTTTCAATCACGATCAGCGCTTTCGGTGTTAAACGCCTTAACCATTGACTCCAGATCCACGGAAAATCCCAAGGAAACACATGACTTTCAAATTCACTATCAGACAACACATTCAAGCCTGAAGGCGTCGTTGCCGTGATCAAAATCTTCAGTGATGGATCCTGCGTCATCAACATTCTGGCCAACGCCAAGCCGACTTTGCACTCCCCAAGACTACAGGCATGAATCCAGAGGGTATCCGATCGAACCATCGGGAGTTCTAACCCCAGTCGGTGGCGCACCATGGGGTCTGATTTTTCACGACGATATTTCCTCACCACGTGCCCGATCAGCAGTGGCAAGCAAAGTATCAAGATCACTGAATACAGATGTCGTCCCATAATTGAAGATGCTAGCATGCCTTCATGAAAATCATCGTCGGCGGCGGGATTTCAGGGCTCTGGTTAGCAGCTGAACTGAAAGCTCGCAACATTCCATGTTGTGTCATTGAAAAAAGTGCGCTCGGCCAAGGTCAGACCCTGGCAAGCCAGGGCATGATTCATGGTGGGACTAAGTATGCACTCGACGGGCTCTTAACCAAAGCGGCCAGCGAAATCGGTGCGATGCCCAGCCGGTGGAAACAGGCGCTGAGTGGTCAGGGGACAGTCGATTTACGACAGGTGCAGCTGGAACGCAGCGATCAATTGTTGTGGTCGGTGGAATCCATCACCGCCAATCTTTTAGGCTTTTTCGCAAGCAAAGCCATGCGATCGCGCATGGAGCGGATCGATCCAACCGAAGAAGCCGCGTTTGATCACCCGAATTTTCACGGTCATCTCTATCGACTCACTGAACCTGTTCTGAAACTCGATACATTAATTCACGCATTCTCAGACCTGCTCGACGGTCAATTATTCACGGCAGAAGTGACCGAGTTAATCGTTGAAAATCAGATGATCACAGGTGTCGAAACAACCGCCGGTTCTTTAAAAGGCGACGTGATTCTGACTGCGGGCGAGGGAACCGAAGCTCTGGTTTCCGCACTCGATATTAGCCCACCAAGGATGCAACGCCGTCCGCTAGCAATGGCTGTTTGTCAGCTGAAAGAACCTATTCCACCGGTATTCGGACATCAACTCGGAACCGGGAGTAAACCAAAGCTCACTGTCTCAACACACCGTGTTGGTGAATCTCAGTTTTTATATTTGGGTGGGCAACTGGCTGAAGATGGCGTTGAGCAAGATGATCTCACCCTGTGTCATCGAGCCGAACGTGCGGTACAAGAAGCCCTCGGCTGGCTTAAACCGCAAATCCAATCCACCCACGTGTTTCGAATCAATCGGGCAGAGCCCAGTACTCGCGAAGGTCATCGACCGGATACAGCGTTTGTCTCCAAGGCCCATCGCCTCATCATTGCTTGGCCAACAAAGCTTGCGCTAGCCCCAGCCCTCGCAGATCAGGTCATTCCATTGCTTGACGAGGAGCGTGCAACCGTGTCCCTTCCAGCGTGGCCGGGTGCTCACGTCGGAGGCTATCCATGGGTATGACCCGGCGTCCGCTTGGACAGACCGATTTGCTGTTGAGCCCTATCGGACTCGGTACGGTCAAAATTGGTCGAAATACCGACGTGAAATATCCTGAGGGATTTGAGCTTCCTTCAGACCAAGCGGTCGTTGATTTACTGAAATTGGCTGCTTCTCTCGGGATCAATTGTCTGGACACAGCACCAGCTTACGGCGAATCAGAGAAACGCTTAGGTGAACTCCTTCCACACATCAATGAGTCATTTCATCTGATCACGAAAGTTGGCGAATCCTATGCCAAAGACACCGGTAGCCATTATGACTTTTCAGAGAAAGCCATCATTCAGAGCATTGAGCGCAGTTTGAAACGTCTCAACCGTGATCACCTTGATGTCGTTCTATTGCATTCAGACGGACATGATGTCGAGCATTTACAAGCAGGCGCTTTCAATCCACTCATTCAGGCGCGGGACGAGGGACTCATCACCGCTATTGGGTTATCCGGCAAAACCATCGAAGGGGGACGTCTCGCACTCGAGCAGGGTGCCGACTGCCTGATGATTACGCTCAATCCACAGCAACAGGACGAGCGTCCCTTGATTGCTGATGCTGAGCAATTCGGTGCGGGACTCCTGATTAAAAAAGCGCTGGGAAGCGGTCATTTCATCACATCGATGAGCGAAATTTTTCATGCTCTATTCGTCCACTCACAGATCACATCCGCTATCATTGGCACCATTAATCCTGTGCACCTGCAAGATAATTGCCGTGCACTCCCAGCAGAGATTCAAACATGAGCTTAGACGCGATCAAGGCCACTTTTCAGGCAAGCATCGACACCAAAACCCTCTTAGTCAACGACATCGAGCGACTTGAAGCCTTGCTCGAAGTTGCTGGTGTGGCATCCTCGACTCTGAAAGCGGGTCATAAAATGATGTTGTGCGGCAACGGTGGTTCGGCTGCAGACAGCCAACATATTGCAGCAGAGCTTATTGGTCGGTTTGAAAAAGAGCGTCAGTCCATGGCAGCCATTGCACTGACCACTGACACATCTGCGCTGACCGCCATTGGCAATGACTATGGCTACGATCAAGTCTTTTCACGACAGGTCGAAGGGCTTGGACAATCTGGCGATTTATTGATTGGTATCTCAACCAGTGGAAACTCAAAAAATGTCGTCAAAGCCATGCAAGTGGCTAAGAGCAAAGGCATTCGAACGGTGGCTCTGGTTGGTGATAAACCAGAGGGCGCCATGCAAGCGATCGCCGATTATGTGTTGGCCGCACCCTCAACCAACACTGCGCGTATTCAGGAATGCCATATCCTGATGATGCACACGCTTTGTCAGTTGGTTGAATCCGACTCTGTTTGACGAATTTTCGCGATTAAGTGGCTGGTCGACAGATTCGCCACTTCACCCAAGACTTTGACTTCACCACCATAGGCGAGCACCCGCTCAAAGCCCACCACTTCTTCAATCGATTGATAATCACCACCCTTCACCAACACATCTGGCCGGATGGCATCAATCAAGGGAATCGGGGTGTCATCCTCAAAAGCGATCACCGCATCAACAGCGCCAAGCCCGAACAGGACCTGAAGGCGTCGCTCAACCGAGTTAACGGGGCGCTCCGGACCCTTGAGGCGCGCGACCGACGCATCCGAATTCACCGCAACAATCAAACGATCACCCATGGAAGCCGCTTCTTTCAGGTAGGCCACGTGCCCAGCGTGTAAAATATCGAAGCAACCGTTGGTCATCACCACTTTTTCACCCTGTGCCCGACAGTGTTCCGCCCAGAGGACTGCTTCATCCACCGACTGAAACAGACCATGATCGACCGATAACGCTCGTTCGAGCTCGCGGCTACTCACGGTCGCTGTTCCCAATTTCGACACCACAATACCAGCGGCACGATTTGCCAGTTCCGCAGCTTGAGCCAGACTCATCCCAGAGCCAAGGCCTGCAGCCATCGTCGCGATCACAGTGTCACCAGCGCCTGTAACGTCAGCAACTTCTCTCGCAGTTGCGGCAAAATGATGAACCGAGCCATCACGATGTAGAAGTGTCATTCCTTGCTCTGAACGGGTGACCAACATGGACTCCAAGTCCAATCTGGTCATGAGGGCGCGTCCTTTCTCGATCAGCTCCTGGTCATTTGACCAAGCACCACAAACCGCCTCAAACTCAGCACGATTCGGTGTCAGCAGTGTCGCTCCTCGGTATTTTTCAAAATCCGTTCCTTTCGGATCAACCACGACTGGGATCCCGACTGCCTTTGCTTTTCGAATCAGCGACTGCGGCTCCAGACTTCCTTTCGCATAATCACTGAGGACTAAGGCGTTGACACCTGTCATCAAGACGGTCTCTGCAAGGGATGCAGCATCGGTGGCAGCAAAAGGAGCTTCAAAGTCGAGCCGGATCATCTGATGCGACTGAGCCAAAACACGTAATTTCGTAATTGTCCGATGTTCAACCCGCATCAAGACCGGATCGACGTTATGGTTTTTTAAGGTTTGCTCCAAAAGATCCGCATCAGCATCCGATCCCACTAAGCCTGCGCAGCTCACCTGTGCACCCAGCGATGACAGATTCAATGCCACGTTAGCCGCACCACCTGGCCTCGCTTCATCATGGGTGACACGAACAACTGGAACTGGAGCCTCTGGAGAGATGCGACCTGCATCACCGTGCCAATAACGGTCCAACATGACATCGCCAACCACTAAAACCCGCGACGCGGAGAACATATGTGACACAGAAGATCTCTCTTAAGATTCGAAGCTTGTTATAGTACCGAGCTTCATCACTGAACCCAACCGGATTACACATGGGCTTATCTTTCGTTCCGCTGGGACTTGGCTTGATTCGATTGCTGGCACTGATGCCTCCGGCACTTGGTATGGCAACCGGGCGACTGATTGGCCGTCTTTTATTTTACGCCGCAGCCAACAGACGGCTGGTGTGCGAGCGTAATATCGGTGTGTGCTTTCCACAGTTAAACCCAAAGGCCCAGCGTCAACTGGTGAAAGAGTGTTTTGAGGAACATGGGATTGGCTTAACTGAAACGGCCTGGTCTTGGCACAGGCCTGTCGATTTTGTTCATGACAAACTGGTGGTCTCAGGAGACGAGCATCTGTCCAAGGCGATGCAAACGGGCCGAGGTGTGCTCTTGCTCTGCCCGCACTACAGCATGCTCGATTTGGTTGCGCCCTTGATGCATGCCATTGCTGGGCGTTTTGTCATCAGTTACCGTCCCAATGACAACCCCCAATTTGATCAGGCGGTGTGTCGCGGTCGCAAACGCTATGCTGAATTAGTTGATGTCCGCGCGTTACGCGAGATTGTGAAACATCTCAAACAAGGTCAGATGGTGTGGTTTGGACCTGATCAAGATATGGGTCCAAAAGGGTCAGTCTTCGCGCCTTTCTTTGGTCGTCCTGCATGCACGGTGACAACACCTGCTCGACTTGCTCGCATGTCAGGTGCCGTGAGTCTCTTTCTTGATTTACACCGGGATGATCAGGGCACGTATCAGGTGCGACTACAACCCATGCCAGAGAATTATCCCGCAGAAGACGAAGTGGAAAATGCGACACATCTGAATCAGTGCATCGAAGACGCACTCAACAACCATCCGGCTCAATACATGTGGATGCACAAACGATTCAAGACCAACCCAGATCTTACTCGGCAGACGCTCTATCAAGCTGACTGACCCACATCATCACCTCGTTGGCGGCGATATCATCCATCTGACCTGTCGAACTTTTCAAAATATGTGATTGCGCGCCCACAGGACCCACTAATCCAGGTTTTGTTGGACCATACAAAGCAAGCAATGGAATACCAAGCGCATCGGCAATATGCGCAAGGCCCGTATCAACCGAGACAACAGCTCGAGCCCCTGAGATTGCAGCCGCGACATCACTCAAGGACTGCTGATTCAAAATCCGAACAGGCAGACCCTCTGTTAATCGGCGAACAGCTTCAAATTCCGAATCGCTGCCCACCGGTAGAACGACTTCTGAAAACTGAGGCAACGCATCCTCAATCACAAGCCTCCATGCCTGATCTGACCAACATTTCCGCTGACGACTGGCTTGCGTCATCAGCACCAGTCGATCCGCCAAATCAAATGGACGCCCTAAATCAATCGAAGCATCGGGGTCTGTGTCTGGAACACCATAGCCGAGTGCGTGAGCAAATAACTCTCGAGTTCTCGAAATCGCGTGCTTCGAACGATCAACACGATGCCTGACGTCATAAACGCTTGCTGCCCAACCTTCTTTGGCCGATCGCCGATCGAACCCATGCTTCGGTCCATTGGTGAATCGAGTAATCAGATACGCACTTTTTAACAATCCCTGAGCATCAATCACCGCATCGTAATGCTCTGCACCAAGGACTTGTTTGTAAGCAGCAAGATCGTTCGAGAACAACAGTCGATGCAGTCGACCCTTCCAGCGTCGCAACGGGATCGCAAGCACATCACCCACTGATGGATGCCAATGTGGAATTTCAGCAAAAGCAGGCTCGCAAACCCAATCAAACCGAATGTCGCCCAACGCTGTGTAAGCATCCGTCAATGCAGGCAAAGTATGAACCAAATCACCCATGGAGGATGTTTTCACCACCAAAACGCGCATTAGACGAGCCGATTCATTTGGCTTACAAGTGCCTGGAACACCTCATCAACAGACAGTTCTGACAGGCATGCTTGATGCTTTAACGGACATTCCCGTTCAAAACAGGGATGGCAGGGCACAGGATGGGTGAGCGTCACTGCCGATTCACTGAGCGGCGGCGTATGCACAGGGGATGAGGGCCCGTAAAGCGCGACCAACGGTCGGCCGGTAGCGGCAGCAACATGCATCAGACCCGAATCATGCGTCACGACTGCTTGAGTCAGGCCGATTAAATCAACAACCTCAGGAATTGACGTTTGGCCAGTCAAGTTAACAAACTCAGATCGTTTTGGCTCAGGCACCTGATCCATGATCAACGCAGCATCTTCGGCGTCGTTCGGGGAGCCAAGCAACAACACTTGGTATCCCTCATCAACCAAACGTTTTGCTAAATCAGCGAAGCGATCCAACGGCCATTGCTTGGCCGGACCAAACTCAGCACCAGGGCATAGGCCAACCAACCGAGTGGTCTCTAACCCATGAGTTTTGATCAGTGCCGCCTGCGAGGCCTCATCGACCGCTAGCTGAGGGAGTGGAGGGGCCTCAGGTAATTGATTGGCTGATAACGCAAGATTCGCTGGAAATCCAAGCGCCATATATCGATCGATCATCCGAGGAAATCGGGTTTCGTGGAGAATGCGAAGATCGGTCAATAATTTGTACCGATACTCGCCACGCCAGCCAATACGTCTTGGAATACCCGCCATTGCCGGAATCAATGCGGATTTCAGTGAGTTAGGTAAAACAAAGGCACGATGGTAGTTGGAATACCGCAGTGTTCTCGCAAATGCCCAACGTTTTTTCAGCTGAAGTTCGCCATGATCAAAGGGCAGTTCAATCGCCTGATCAACTTCAGGCATCCGCCGCGCAACATCCAAACTCCACCGAGGAGCGAGCATATGAATCGGATCTTCTGGCCGTTTGGATTTTAAAAACGCAACCAACGATTGCGCCATAATCATATCGCCGACCCAGTTCGGGCCAACCACTAAGGTTGGCATCGATCAGTCCTTAACGAGTGTGACCCACTCGCTGAACTTTTCATGACGGCCGTGCACGACATCGAAATAATCTGCTTGCAGCATTTCGGTAATGGGTCCACGAGTTCCCGCGCCGATTGGGCGAGAATCAAGTTCTCGAATCGGTGTCACTTCAGCGGCAGTTCCGGTAAAGAACGCTTCATCGGCGATCAACACTTCATCGCGCGTGATCCGCTTTTCAATCACAGTCAAACCATGTTCTTTGGCGAGCGTGAAAATCGTCTTGCGGGTAATCCCGTCAAGACAACTGGTTAATTCAGGGGTGTAAATCACTCCATCTCGGACAATAAAGAAATTCTCACCAGATCCTTCAGCAACATAGCCCTCAGGATCCAACAACAAGGCTTCATCAGCTCCGCCTGTCAGCGCC
>QXYM01000013.1 GCA_009886945.1 Litorivicinus sp. | reverse complement strand
TCATCATCATTGCTGTTTGGTACAGCGTTCAGCTCGATGTGCAAATCAATGAGTGGTTCGGGCGGTTTTATGATGCTCTTCAAAAAGCGCTGGCGACTCCTGGAGCACTCACGATTGAGGAATTCAACGGATATTTGTACGAATTTTTTAGCATCGCGGGTATCTACATTATCGTGGTCGTGATCTTTAATGGTTTTTTAGTCAACCATTGGACATTTCGGTGGCGGCAAAGTATCGCTGAGTACTATCAAGAGCATTGGGAAAAAGCAAGATTGATCGAAGGTGCGAGCCAGCGCGTACAAGAGGATACGTTGAAATTTGCACGCATCACTGAAGATTTAGGTGTCGGTCTTTTAGAGACCATTCTGATGCTTGTAGCTTTTATTCCGATCCTCCATGGATTATCGAAGAACGTGACTGAACTACCCATCATTGGCCCTGTCGATCATGGTCTGGTTTGGGTTGTTTTGCTAACAGCGATCGGGGGAACGGTCGTTTTGGGTTTAGTTGGCTCTAAACTCCCAGGCATTGAGTATGACATCCAAAAAAATGAGGCTGCTTACCGGAAAGAGCTCGTGCTCGGTGAAGATGATGCAACCCGAGCCAAGCCGGACCAGGTGGATTTCTTGTTCGACGATGTTCGCAAGATTCATTTTAAAGCCTATCTCCACTATTTCTATTTCAACATGGCGAAGTGGAGCTACCTTCAAGGCATGGTGATTGTTCCCTATTTTGCGCTGGGACCAACCATCATCACCGGCGCGATTACGCTCGGCGTCGTCAGTCAAACGGTTCGGGCGATGGGTAAGGTTGCGGAAAGTCTTCAATATATCATCCGCAGTTGGTTGAAAATCGTCGAATTGGTTTCCGTGTACAAACGCTTAAGAGAGTTTGAACGACGCATTCTTGCGGCTGAAAGCACTACCTTGGAAACCTAGGCCGTGGGATACTCGCTGTGTCATGTGTCTGACACAAGAACACATGCATGATAAGACATTGAAACAAGGGTTTTCATGGCACAGCTCGCATTAGTCACTGGCAGTACAAGCGGTATCGGGCTCGGAATTGCCAGAGCGCTGGCGGAGGCTGGATATCGTTTGGTGCTGAATGGATTCGGCCAACCTGAGCAGATCGATGCAGCGCTCGAAGAGGTTCGTCAATTAGGCTCACCATCCCCACTCTATCTGGGGACCGACCTGACTGATGTATCGGCCATTGAGCTTGCGCTCAGAGAAGTCATTTCTTCTGAGGGTCCAATCAGTATTTTAGTCAACAATGCGGGGATGCAGTTCACGGCATCCATTGAAGACTTTCCAGTCGATAAATGGGATCAGATTATCGCGTTGAATTTGAGTGCGGCCTTTCATACGACGCGGTTGTGTTTGCCGGCAATGCGCAATCAGAACTTTGGTCGGATCATCAACATCGCGAGTGTCCATGGACTGGTCGCCTCAGTGAATAAGCCGGCCTATGTTGCCGCAAAACATGGATTAGTCGGCTTCACCAAAGCGACAGCGCTTGAAACCGCCAAGAGCAATATCACTTGCAATGCCATTTGTCCTGGATGGACATATACCCCGCTCATCCAAGCCCAGATCGAACAGCGGGCCAATGATATGGGCGTGAGCATTGAAGAAGGTGGCCGCTCGCTGCTAACAGAGAAGCAACCCTCTGAACAGTTTGTTACCACGGATCAGTTAGGAGCGCTGACCCGTTTTCTTTGCACGGATGCAGCATCCCAAATCACTGGAGCTCAATTGCCAGTCGATGGGGGTTGGACCGCACAATAACTGAAGGAAACATCATCAATGTGTAATGAAATAAGTTGTTATGAATCGAATAAGCCTGCGTTAACAGTCGACCCGGAAAGTCGCCGGTTGTTTTTAAAAGGCGTTGCCTCACTGCCGCTTGCCTACGTTTTGGCCGATGTCGAGCTAGCGAAAGCAGCAGCACACGGTGGTGACACCGTCACGATCGATACCGACCGCGCAGGCAAAGTCAGTGGTTATCTGGCCGAGCCAGACGATAAGAATGCTCCCACCGTGATTCTAATCCACGAATGGTGGGGCCTGAACGACCACATCAAAGCGGTCGCTCAGGAATTCAAAGCGAAGGGGTTCCGAGCGATCGCCGTCGATTTATTTAAAGGATCTGTTGCCAGTGATCGCGATGGTGCGATGGCGCAAATCAAAGCACTCAATCCCGATGAGGCGACAGACACCATGAATGCCTGGGTTGACTGGGCTCGGCAACAAGGTAACGGCAAAGTCGGCACCTGTGGCTGGTGCTTTGGTGGCGGCTGGAGTTTACAGACTGCATTATCAGCAGGACCTGACGCCAGTGTGATTTACTATGGGCGTGTCGGCGGATCTGCCAGTGATCTCAAAGGCCTCAGTACACCGCTGCTCGGTCATTTTGGAACACTCGACAAGAGCATTAACCCAAAGATGGTTGGTGCATTCCAGCAAACACTGCGTGAAGTGGGCAAAGACGATTTATTCACCACACATTGGTACACAGCCAATCATGCTTTCGCCAACCCAACTGGTGGGCGGTATGACGAAGATGACGCAGCTCTTGCGTTAGCGAGAACTCTCACCTTCCTCGAATCACATCTTCGAGGCTAAGGTTGCAGGCTCTGCCCGCAATGGGCAGAGCTAACTTAAATTCCAGACGACCCAAACCACACCACTGATCGCACTCATCGCAAGTGGGATGACAGTCAGCATCATCCCTGCAACTCGCAATGAGTACGAACCTCGCTGGGCTTCCACCACCAAGATTGACCACGCATGAAGGATTCGGCCTGCAATGAAAAGAATCCCAAGTATCGCGACCCACCACAGGTAACTATCCACCAATTCAAGAATCAGGAGACTGATGAGGAAGATGGGCGTGACCTCGGTGAAATTTCCATGCGCGCGAACCGCTCGAGACAGTTCGTCAGAATCGGCTGTCCCAATCGCAACTTTGGATTGACGTCGTCTGCGAATCACCTGGAACGTTAAAAACAGTTGCAGTCCAATTAAACTACTCGTGATCAGAAGCGTTACAACAGGAATTGCCATTTTAAATCCACCCTAATTGATCAACAAGAAAGGTCGCGCCAATCATGATGGCCACCAATTCAAGTGGTGAGCGCTTCAGTGCGACCGCGACGATTAAACTCAAGACAGCAAGTGCTGTCGTCACTTCCGAATCGACAGCTTCTGTAAAAATGGGATTCACCAATATTGCAAACAACAGGCCAACCACCACTGCGTTCACGAAGACTAAGCGTGATTTCCAATGCATTAACTGCTGGCCAATCGATAAAGCAATCAGTAAGACCATTGCGCCCGGAAGAAAAATTGCTGCCGTGGCAACCATCGCCGCTAGGAGCGTCGACTCAGGAATTAAGACCGGCCCTAAATAGGAAGCGAGAGTGAAGAGCGGACCCGGCATCGCCTGCGCAAACCCATAGCCTGCAAGAAAGGTGTCTACCTGTAACGGCGGAACAAATTCAGCCTCCAGAAGGGGTAAGACGACATGGCCTCCGCCAAACACCAAGGCGCCACTCGAATAATGCCCAGCAATCATGGAGAGCCAAGTATTGTCTGATCCCACCCATCCGCTAGCACCAACGCCGACGGCCCAGATCAATAGTCCCCACATAGCCACCTTCCAGTAGCGTGGCTCGGCAGAGACTTTTGGCGTCTC
>QXYM01000129.1 GCA_009886945.1 Litorivicinus sp. | reverse complement strand
GGCTACGCGATCCTCATATTCAGGGCCAAACCGAAAGAGTGATCGATCGTCGTGTTTGGGTGGATGCACGATTTTGTTGGGATTGAAGAGGCCTTTTGGATCAACCATGCGTTTGACGTCTTCAAACAGCGCGACGATTTCAGACCCGAACATGTCTCGATGGAATTCAGAGCGGGCAATTCCATCACCGTGCTCTCCCGAATGTGATCCTTTGTATTCGCGAACCATCGCAAAAGCATCTTCGGCGACGGCTCGCAGAGCGTCGGCCCCGAGCTGTTTCTTCAGGTTTAAGACAGGCCGTACATGCAGTGTTCCAACGGACGCGTGAGCATACCAACAACCACTGGTCCCATGCTTTGTAAAGACTTCGGTGAGGCGTCTGGTGTATTCGGCGAGATCTTTCAGATCGACCGCGCAGTCTTCGACGATGGAGATTGGTTTTGCATCACCACGCATCGACATCATGATATTCAGACCTTGTTTTCTGACTTCCCAGATTTGTTTTTGGAACGCGGGCTCCTCGGCTCGAACCACCGCATCGGGTTGTCCGAGGTCAGACATCATTTGTTCCAGTTGGTTGAGTCTTCGAATATTTTCGAGTTGATCTTCTTCAGAGAACTCAACCAGCAGTAATGCATCGGGTTGTCCTTTGACGAACAAATCCACCGTCTTCGCAAACATTGGAATATCGCGAGACAAATCGATCATCGTCCGATCGACCAGTTCCACGGCTGATGGCCCTAATGTCACCAGATGCTGTGCTGCATCCATCGCAGCGTAAAAGGTTTTAAAATGACAGACGCCAAGCGTTTTATTGGTTGGAATTGGCGACAGTTTGAGTTCGATTTCCTCAAACAACCCGAGGGTACCTTCACTGCCGACAAACAGATGTGCTGGGTTACTTTTCGTTCCAGGCCAGCAACCCGATCCCCCATTACCATCTGGGATTAAAGCATCGATGTTGTACCCACCGACACGTCGCATCAGTTGGGGAAGACGTGACTCAATCAACGACTGATTGGATGCGCCGAGATACAGAAGTCGACCGAGAAGATCTGTTCGAGTTTCGAGCTCTGCCTGTGATCGTTGTTGATCTTCAACTGAGAGCTCGCGCCAATGCGCGGTTGACCCGTCGGCGAGCAGCGCGCGAACGCTCTCCACGTTATCCCGCATGGTGCCGTATCGAATGCTACGTGAGCCACAACTGTTATTGCCGGTCATCCCACCAAGGGTGGCTCGGCTTGAGGTTGAGACGTCAACGGGGTACCACAGACCGGTCGAGCGCAGTTTTGCATTTAGGTGATCGAGGACAATTCCCGGCTGGACGACACATCGCTTCTGGTTGGTATCAAGATGGACTAACTGATTGAGATATTTTGAGTAGTCAATGATCAGGGAGCGGTTAATCGTCTGACCGTTTTGACTCGTCCCTCCACCCCGACCGGTGAGGCAGATCTCGGAGTCATGGGCAATGGAGATGAGCGCTCGCAGATCGTCAATCGTTTTCGGGACAACGACCCCTAGTGGACACATTTGGTAATGACTGGCATCGGTGGCATAGCGACCTCGGTCAAACCGTGAAAAGAGGATTTCGCACTGCGTTTCAGAGTCGATACGTTGTCTCAGTCGACGCAACTCACCCGCATCGAGATCACGAGGTTTCGGCGGGGGATTGTGGGTGCTACCTGGAGGTGCTGTCAGAGTGTTCATCGCTTTTCTTGTTCGTTTTTATTTTGCATACAAAATACGATATGCATATTATTCGGTTTTGAGATAGGCTTGCAACATCAGCCTGTGGTTTCATACGACGAGATAACAATAAGGATTCCACCCATGGCCTACAGGGCAGGACGACATTTTCTTCAAATACCAGGGCCAAGCCCGGTTCCAGACCGGATTTCGCGCGCAATCGATGCCGCGGTGATTGATCATCGAGGCCCGGACTTTGCTGACCTTGGGAATTCTGTGTTGTCTGGGATGCAGCGTATTTTCAAAACCAAATCTCCAGTGGTGATTTATCCAAGTTCTGGAACTGGCGCCTGGGAAGCATGCCTTGCCAATGTGCTGACAGCAGGGGACCAGGTCGACTTTTATGAGACCGGACAATTTGCGACCCTTTGGAAGCAGATGGCAGATCGATTGGGTATCGAAACAGAATTTTTAGCGGGGGATTGGCGTCACGGAGTTGACGCGAATCGGATCGAAGAGCGGCTACGCCAAGACACAGCTCATGCGATCAAAGCGGTGTGCTGCGTTCACCATGAAACCAGTTGTGGGATCACCTCAGATATTGCATCGGTCCGCCAGGCGATAGACGCGACCGGTCATCCAGCGTTATTACTCGTCGATAGTATTTCAGGACTGGGATCTGTTGATTACGAGCATGACGGATGGGGTGCTGACGTGACGGTTTCAGGGTCCCAGAAAGGGCTGATGATGCCCCCTGGCCTCGGCTTTAACGCTCTATCGGAGCGGGCCATTGAGGCGGCAAAACGCGGCGGTTCAAAACGATCGTACTGGGATTGGGAAGAGATGTTGGTCTCAAACGCCACTGGTTATTTTCCCTACACTCCCGCAACCACTCTTCTTTACGGGCTCAAAGAAGCGATCGCGATGCTCGAAGAAGAGGGCCTTGACAATGTTTTCGCGCGTCATCTGCGTCTTGCTGAAGCATGCCGTCAAGCGGTGGCTGTTTGGGGTCTTGAAACAGTCTGTCAGAATCCAGCGGAGCACTCGAACGTGTTGACAGGCATCATGATGCCTGACGGCCATGATGCCGATGCCGTGCGACGCATAATTTTAGAACGATTTGATATGTCGCTTGGGACAGGTCTTGGAAAGCTGAAGGGTA
>QXYM01000128.1 GCA_009886945.1 Litorivicinus sp. | reverse complement strand
TCAACAGACGCTCACCACTGGCACCACGGTTCTCGCCATCAAATGAAGGCTTACCTTTAAATGCTGCACCGTTCGCAATCTGAATCTTACCGTCGCCGTTCTTGTCCATCCACGCGAGAAGACCTGAGTTTTCCCATGTTTTGAACCACTGACCCGCACAATCAACACGCGCAGCATCCACTGCTGGGTTGTCTTGAGCCGCAGCGAAGGCTGCCGCCTGATCCGCAGTACATTCCTGGGTCCAAGTTGCGTACTCGATGTTCTGAGTATTCTTGATCAGGTTTAACCGGGCAAACGCACCAACCGCTGGACACACTGTGTATAGCAAAGCGATGAACAACAATGCCCAACCCGCTGAGATCCGTGCATCTTTCACTGAAGGGACTGTGAAGAAACGAACGATCACGTGTGGAAGACCAGCTGTACCGCACATCAATGCAACAGTCAGAAGGAATGTATTCCACACACCCGCACGACCTTCAGTGTAAACGATCGAGAATCCTAGATCCTTGAACGACTGATCCAGTGCGTGCAGTACATAGGTTCCTGCAGGAATCTCGCGAACTCCGTTATCAAACGCAAATTCGATGGTTCCACCGAATCCAAGCTGAGGCAGGAAGTCACCTGTCACCTGAAGCGACAAGAAGATTGCAGGAATCGTGTAAGCGACGATCAACACACAATACTGAGCCACCTGCGTGTAGGTAATCCCTTTCATTCCACCCAAAACGGCGTAAACGAAGACAATCCCCATACCGATGACAACACCTGTGTTGATGTCAACCTGAAGGAAACGTGAGAACACGATACCAACACCACGCATCTGACCGGCAACGTAGGTGAATGATACGAAAATCACACACACAACTGCGACGGTACGCGCAACGTCAGAGTAATAACGGTCACCCACGAAGTCAGGCACCGTAAATTTACCGAACTTACGCAGGTAAGGTGCCAACAACATCGCCAACAGAACATATCCACCTGTCCAGCCCATCAGGTATGCACCTGAATCACGGCCGAGCAAGGAGACGATGCCTGCTAGGGAGATGAAGGATGCCGCAGACATCCAGTCAGCAGCTGTAGCCATCCCGTTTGCAACTGGATGGACGCCACCGCCCGCAACGTAAAATTCAGAGGTTGATCCGGCTCTTGACCAGATCGCGATCCCGATGTACAGCGCGAATGAGGCGCCGACAAACAGGTAAATCAAGCTTTGAAGTTCCATGTCTGCTCCTATTCGTGCACGTCGTATTTTTCATCAATGGCATTCATTCGCTTTGCGTAGACAAAGATCAGAACTAAAAATACGTAGATCGATCCTTGCTGTGCAAACCAGAAGCCAAGCTTAAAACCGCCAAAGGCGATCGTATCGAGAAGGTCCACGAATAGGACCCCACACCCGTATGACGCGATAAACCAAACAACCAGCAATTGCATGATTGTCCGGATATTCTCTTGCCAATAGGCTTGAGCTTTTTGCTCTTCCATGCTTCACCACCCTCGTTATCGTTTGTTAATTAAAAGGAAGCGAGGGCAACATACCACCAAAAGAGACAACTAAAAGCAGGACATTGGTCGTATTATGTACACCTTTGATCCCCAGGACAGAGAGGTCATCGTGTCCATTAGCTGGCAACTCATCGTGCTATCACTCGCCTATGTGGGCGTGCTTTTTGTCATCGCCTGGCACGGTGATCGCAACACATCATCATTTGGTGGCAGTCGCTCCGCTCGTTGGGTCTACCCCTTGTCGATTGGTGTTTATGCCACCAGCTGGACCTATTACGGTGCGGTCGGATCAGCCGCCAACCATGGATGGGAATTCTTACCCATTTACCTAGGCCCTATCTTGGTGTTTGTCTTCGGATGGCCTGTTCTCGCCAAATTTAACGCTGTGGTCAAAACCCACCGGATCGGTTCTTTAGCGGATTTCATGTCCGCACGCTATGGGCGTTCACAGCCACTGGCTGTCCTTACAACGGTCGTCGCTCTGCTCGGTACCATTCCGTATATCGCGCTGCAGCTCAAGGCGGTCGGGCAAACGTTTAACATCATGGCCGGATCTCCGACAGGGATCGAACCAGAGATTTTCGATACCGCATTCTTTGCAGCGATCTTTCTGACCATCTTTGCCATTTTGTTTGGGACAAGGCTTCCCGGTCAGCGAAGGGACAGCAATCGAGGCATGATGATCGCTATCGCATTTGAATCAGTGGTCAAACTCATTGCTTTTGTCCTTGTGGGTCTTTTCTGCACCTTTGAGCTCTACGACGGCTTTGACAATCTCTTCAACCTTGCCAGGCAAGATCCCCAAGTTGCCAGTGTGTTCAGTACCGACTTTTCCCAATGGGCCCTGGTGACTCAACTGTTGCTGGCGAGCCTCGCCATTATTTGTTTACCGCGCCAGTTTCATGTGACTTTTGTCGAGTCACCCGATGAAGAGCGCTATCGAAATAATGCGCGTTGGTTCTTCCCGCTCTACTTACTTGGGTTTGTTATCTTTGTCGTGCCAATCGCAGCCGCTGGCCTTCTGAAATTTGGTGGGCTCGCACCGCCGGATGCCTTCGTCCTGCTACTGCCCATGGCATTTGACAATGAACCTCTCGCAGCGCTTGCTTTCTTAGGGGGGCTGTCAGCGGCAACCGGGATGATTCTTGTCTCAACTCTGGCTCTAGCCATTATGGTTGCCAATGAAATCCTGCTTCCATTGATGTTCCGCTCATCTCCTGAGGAATTAAGACAGCGACAAGATTTGTCATGGATCATGGTCATGGTCAGACGCCTGTGTATCGTCGGCATCATGTCCTTAGCCTGGCTTTACTATCAGTCAGCAACCAATGAGCGGTCACTCGCATCCATCGGCTTGGTTGCGTTCGTGGCAGCAGCCCAATTTGCACCGGCACTTCTTGGAGGCCTTTATTGGCGACAAGCGAACCGTTACGGTGCGATGGCCGGTATGCTGATTGGGCTCCTGAGCTGGGCATTGATGTTGGTCTGGCCTGAGATGCAGGCCGAACACATCGAAACCGTTCAACAATTTGTCCCTCTCCCGGTCGATCCGCTGACCAATGGCGTACTGCTTTCACTTGGCCTCAATATTTTGACCTATGTCGCGGTTTCATTGGCGACCACGTCACGTCTTGTCGATCGCGTTCAGGCCGCCACCTTTGTCGACCTCATGCCGACCAATTCAAAAGCCGGTCGCTACCTGAAAGAAAATTTAAGAATCGATGATCTGACCACCCTTGCCTCACGATTCATGGGCAGCGAACGGGTGCAGACGATCATCGAAACCTATGCGCTGGAACATCAAATTCGGCAACTGAATGAGAAAGACCCTGCGCCAGCAGAGTTGATTGCGGCAGTTGAATCCATACTGGCACAAGAAATCGGATATACATCGGCTCGACTCGTGATTCGCTCAGCCTCAAGAGGTCGCAGAATCCATCTCGGCGAATTGGTGTCACTGGTTGACGAAGCCTCAATGCTTGCGCGCCAAAATCAGGAATTGTTACGCAAAGCCATTGAGCATCTGCCGCAGGGAATCAGTGTGGTTGACCAGAATCAAAAGCTGGTTGCCTGGAATCACCGCTACCAGGAGCTTTTCGGTTATCCCGATGAGCTCTTAACCGTTGGTCGATCAGTTGCAGACCTCTTTCGGTACAATGCGTCACAAGGAGTCATTAGCGGGTTTAACAGTGATGAACAGATCGAGCACGCACTACAAAAACGACTCGATCATTTGAACAGAGGTAGCGCCTACCGACGCGAATCCATCTTGTCGAGTGGAATCACCCTCGAAATTATCGGCGAACCCATGCCCAACGGGGGCTACGTCACCAGCTACTCGGATATCTCATCCTACAAAGAAGCTGAAGCGGCATTACGAGAGTCCGAGCAGGCAATTCGGGTCTACACCGACAACGTTCCAGCCATGATTGCTTATGTTGATCGTGATTATCGGATCCAATTCATCAATAAGGCGTTTGAGCGCACCATGCGCGTATGGCGCGAACAAGTCATCGGTCGTCCGAACAAAGAAATCTTCACCGAAGCCGAATATGAGGCGCGAATCCCCTATCTGAAACGCGCATTTGAAGGCCGGCGGCAACGTTTTGATGTTTCGATCGATCGCGCAGGAGAGCATCGCGAGTTTGAAGCGTTATATGTCCCGCATCGCACGGAAAATGGTGATGTACAGGGTATTTTCGTGCTCTATCAAGACGTCACCGACCGCAACCAGGCCAAGCGAGGCCTCGAAACCGCGAACGAGACGCTGGAAGCTCGTGTCGACGAAAGAACCGAAGAGCTTCAGGCCGCCAATGAGGCCTTAGAGGCAGAAAATGTCCGTCGTGCAGCCACGGAAAAAGCGCTAACAGAAGCCATGCAAGCGACCGAACAGGCCAATCTCTCGAAAACTCGATTCCTCGCAGCTGCCTCCCATGACCTACTGCAACCACTCAATGCCGCCAGATTATTCACCACATCACTCGCGGAACGAGCAACCACCGACGAAGTCCGCGAGCTCACCGACCACCTCGAGGGTGCTCTGAGTTCAGCAGAAAACTTGATTTCCACATTGCTCGAGATTTCCAAACTTGACGCCGGGGCATTGCGAGCAGAACCCAAAACCTTCGCACTCACAGAGCTCTTTGGCCAGTTGTCGCAGGAGTTTCAGTTGATTGCGGAACAGCGGGATATCCGGTTTAAGGCAAGATCCCGTGATGTCATTGTCCACACCGATCCAAAACTGCTGCGCCGAGTGCTGCAAAACTTTTTATCCAATGCCTTGCGATATACAGAACCCCATGGACAGGTCCTATTCGCCATACGTACTTTTGGGCCCGATATTCGGATCGAAGTCTGGGACACTGGCATTGGCATGCATCCCGATGATTTACCGAGTATTTTTGATGAATTCAAACGTTTATCCGAAGGGATCCAAACTGAGAAAAAAGGGCTGGGTTTAGGCCTCTCCATTTCCAAGCGGATCTGTGATCTTCTCGGTCTCAGACTGACAGTGCACTCCCATCCAGGTACGGGCTCTCGCTTCGCTATCACGCTCCCTCGGTCAGCAGGCCAACCTGAGCCGCTGAATAAACGACAGAGTCCTCGCGGGCAACTGCTCACTCAGCCCTTAACCGGACGGACGATCTTAGTGATCGATAATGACAAAGACATTCTACTCGGGATGCAAAGCCTACTCGGTGGGTGGGGAGCCAACGTCCTGACTGGAACTGACCTTGAGGACGCTAAACAGGCGATCAAAACCCAGCCAGCCGTTCAGGTCGCTCTCATCGATTACCACCTCGATGATGGAGCTCTCGGGGTTGACGTCATTGCGGTTCTTCGCGCGCTACGTGGGGACCTCCACTGCGCTCTCATTACAGCAGACCGTAGCGAAGAAATGAAACAGCAGGCCAAAGAGCTTGGAGCAACGGTGCTTAATAAACCCTTAAAGCCCGCTGCCCTTCGATCATGGCTTACTCAGAAGCTTCGGGGGAAGCCGCTTCCACCATCGGCTTAAGCTCACCAGACTGGTACATCTCCAACACGATGTCACAACCGCCAACCAATTCGCCGTTAACCCAGAGCTGCGGAAAGGTTGGCCATTCTGCATACTTTGGTAGCTCAGCACGAATATCTGGGTGCTCTAAGATATTCACAAATGAAAACGGACGGCCGCAAGCCATCAAGGCTTGAACGGTCTGCGAGGAGAACCCACATTGCGGCTGATTGGGCGTTCCTTTCATGTATAAAAGAACTGGGTTTTCTTCAATTTGCGATTTGATCGTCTCAAGTGTGCTCATCTCTTCCTCTCTGTGCTCGCTTGGAGTAATACTGAATGGTACACTGCGTCGCTTTTCCGGAACACGGTTATGGCGAAAACAGATTTCCTCACGCTCAATAGTTTGTCCCAAGCGGCACTTTTTAAAGTGCTTGAGCGCGCGCACGACCTGAAAAAGCGCTATCAAGCCAAAACATTTAGCCAAACGCTGGCCCAGCACGTCCTGGCGATGATCTTTGAAAAATCATCGACGCGAACTCGAGTGAGTTTCGAAGCAGGCATGACCCAGTTGGGTGGTTCAGCGATTTTTCTATCGCCAACCGATACCCAATTAGGGCGCGGCGAACCTCTAGAAGATACAGCTCGGGTCTTATCGGAAATGGTCAGCGCTGTGATGATTCGAACCGATGACCACAACAAACTGGTCCGCTTTGCGAAAGCCGCATCCATTCCTGTCATCAATGGACTGTCCGATAGCTGCCATCCTTGCCAACTATTGGCGGATGTGCAAACGATGCAAGAAATCTTTGGTGAGATTCAGGGTCTCCAAGTGGCCTGGATTGGTGATGGGAACAACGTTTGTCATAGTTACCTCGAAGCCGCTGGTTTATTTGACTTTACTCTCCATGTTGCTTGCCCCAAAGGATATCAGCCAAGTGCTGAGTGGGTCGAAAAAGCCAACGGACGAGTCCGCTTTTTTGACTCTCCCGAAGAGGCTGTCCGTGACGTGCAGGTAGTCACCACTGACGTTTGGGCCAGTATGGGACAAGAAGACGAAGCTGATGCGCGCCTCGAAGCGTTCAAGGGTTATCAGATCACACCCGCACTGTTGGATGGTGCCCGTGCAGATGCGTGTTTTTTACATTGCCTACCAGCACATCAGGGTGAGGAAATTTCTGACCACCTATTTGATGACCCACGAACCAAGAGTGTTTGGGCACAAGCCGGCAATCGTCTTCACGCGCAAAAAGCACTGCTCGAGTACTTGATTCAGGGGTGATTCCCTTTTTCTGCGATTACTGATAATTTATTCAGTATGAGTGAAGTGAAGTTAACCAAAGCCCAAACGCGCGTGCTCGATGTCATTCAGCAATCGATCCGTGATGAAGGGCGACCGCCAACACGCGCGGAGATTGCCGATGCGCTCGGGTTCCGATCGATTAATGCGGCCGAATCCCACTTGAGGGCATTGGAACGCCGGGGAGCAATTCGACTGCAAGGTGGCGCTAGCCGAGGAATCCAATGCTTAGTTCCCTTCGATGATGACCACCACGACGAACCTGGACTTCCAGTGATCGGCAAAGTCGCAGCCGGTGTCCCGATCGATTCAGTCGCACACATCGAAAAAATGGTCCCCGTTCGCTCAGACCTGTTTTCACCAACCCCTGATTATTTGCTTCGCGTCCAAGGCGAATCCATGATCGATATCGGTATTTTTGATGGCGATTTATTAGCTGTGCGGAAATCTGACCACGCCAAGCACGGTGATATCGTGGTTGCTCGGCTCAACGGAGAAGTGACCGTCAAGCGCCTGGACCGCAGTCAAAAGACCTTGAGGTTACTTGCTGAGAATATCGATTTTGATCCGATTGTGATCACACCAGATGCTGAATTTTTTATTGAGGGACACGCGGTCGGAGTGATTCGAACAGCACTTTAAGATTCGTCAAACTGGGCCTGAAGATCGGCAACCAACGTCGACAACTCACCAACCCAAGACGCATATCGTTCCGTCTTCAATTGATCCAAACCACTGGTGTCAGTCAGTGGAATGCGATTCACATCCACGGAATCAATCACCTCAGCCGGACACAATATCTGCGCAGCATGAGCTTGGTAGGCATTCCACCATGACATCGGGTCATTCGCTAATCGCTCGAGCTTTTGTGCTTCCAACGAGACCAGTTGTCGACTTCGAAGCTGATCAACCAAGTCCTCAAGACTCTGAATGTTTTCTGGCTTGAACCCGTGTGCGTCGCCCACCTGACGGACTAACGCGACAAAGGTCGCGTCAATCTGATGAAGGACTGCTTCGCTCAACGCATGATGTTGCAGCCGACTGTCCGCCCGCACGTCGAGAAGTGCCTTGGTTTTCGCGAGCGATTCCAACACGCGTCGGCGTGTTCTAACCGGACGCATCAGCCGTCAGACCAGCGCCCGTTGTCGTAGGCCACTTTCCACTTCGTTGCTTTTCCATCCACTTCACTCATCACATATTGCGCGTTGGCTTTACGCGAGAAACGGACTTGTGCTGGATGCCCCTCTGGATCAGTCACAGGTGCTGATAACAGGAAATGATATTTCGGATCGAGTTGATCTTTGACTGTTAAAAGCTCTGAAACCAAGGGTGCGCGGGTTTCACGATTTTTTGGAAACCCACTAGCGGCCAAAAACAGACCGCTGGCCCCATCACGCAGGACATAGGTATCGTCGACCTTCAGACACTTCAACCAAGGCATGGGAATGGGATCCATTTTTGGCGGTGCCGCCTGCCCGTTTTTCAACAGCTTCCTGGTGTTTTTACAGTCCGCATTCGTGCAGCCAAAAAACTTCCCAAACCGGCCTGTTTTTAACTGCATCTCATGAGAGCATTTGTCACACTCAAGTGATGGGCCTTCATACCCTTTAATTTTGAACTGACCGCTTTCGATCACGTGTCCCGAACAATCTGGATTATTCCCACAAACGTGCAGTTTCCGCGTTTCATCGATCAAATAGGAGTTCATCGCGGTCTGGCAGATTGAGCAGCGTCGCTTCTCCATTAACGCGAGTGTTTCCGCTTCTTCCCCTTCTGGGATCGCTTCATCTCCTGGCGTTAAATTGATGGTCGTTTTGCAGCGCTCCTTTGGGGGCAACTGATATCCCGAACATCCGAGGAAAACACCGGTCGTTGCCGTCCGAATCATCATTGGACGCTGGCACGTCGGACAGGCAATCTCAGTATCGGTTGGTGTATTAGGACGCATTCCCTCTGGGCTCGCCGCTCGATCGAGAGTCTCTTTGAACTGACCATAAAACTCATCAAGCAACCCAAGCCAATCTTTGCGACCCTCGGCGACGTCATCCAAGGAGTCTTCCATACTGGCCGTGAAATCATAGTTCAGTAGATCGCTGAAGTTCTCGACCAATCGATCAGTCACAATCTCACCCATCTTGGTCGCAAACAATCGGCGACCTTCCATTTCAACGTACCCACGATCCTGAATCGTTGAGATAATCGCTGCGTAGGTTGACGGGCGACCGATGCCCTGCTTTTCCAATTCGCGTACCAGCGATGCTTCGTTGTAGCGG
>QXYM01000127.1 GCA_009886945.1 Litorivicinus sp. | reverse complement strand
ACCAAGATCAGCGAAATGTATGTTGCCGTCAAAGAAGGTCTTGGCATTGGAATTCTGCCGAGTTGGATTAGGGATGACGGGCTAAGCGACCTTGGTGGGCTATCGGCAAAATTCGCTCGTGAAATCGATGTCTTTTTGTCTTATCCAGAGCATTTAAGGGGCGCGCCTCGCCTAGAGGCGATTAAAACGTTCTTTGCCACGTATTTCACCGCAGATCCCGATTACGCCAAGAAGGTTGTCCACAAACCAAAACCATTGCCAATCAAAATCTGTAGTTTGTTTTCTGAAACTGGGTTCATGAGCCCTTGGGAATCCCCTTTGAATGCTGTTGCGAAAATGGCCGTGGATGGAATCAATGAGCGAGGGGGCCTTCTTGGGCGAAACGTCGAAATTCATCAGCCTGATCCTGCATCAAATTGGGATAACTATTTTGAATGTACCAAAGCCTCTATCGCGAATGACTGCAAGTATTTCTTTGGTTGTTGGACGTCAGCTGCGCGCAAAAAGGTTATCCCGGCGCTCGCGCCGAGCAAGGGTATTTTATTTTACCCGCTCCACTTTGAAGGTAATGAGCTCTCAGATGATGTGGTGTATCTGAACGCTCCCCCCACCAAGTCTGTCATTCCAGCACTCGACTACGCGAGAAAAAGACATCCAGAAAACGCGCGCGTCATCACAATTGGCTCGGATTACGTCTGGCCGCACACCATTAACGAGACAATCAGTTCGTATTTGAAAGCTTCGGGCATGGATGGCTCAAGGATCACAAGCCGCTACTATCCACTCGGCTTTGTCGAGTTCGAAGACGAGTTGCGCGCTATTACTCAGGCATACAACCGAGAGCCCATATTGCTCTGCATTTCACTAGTCGGCCCATCTCTTCGGAGCTTTTTGAGCCAGTTTGCGGTGTTGGATTTAGAACTCGATCAAATCCAGATGATTGCTTTTGACGCGACTGATTTAGACACTTTCGAAATGGACTGTTCAAGTCTTGAAGGGCTAATTACTTGTTGGGGATATTTTCAACAAGCTGCAAATAATGATGTTAACGACGATCTAGTTGACTCGTGGTCTAAGCACCCTGTTCTCGCCAGCCTTCCAATTACTGATCCGGCGATATCGACTCTCAATGCAATAAGTTTGTGGTCTAAAGCGGTCGAAATAGCGCAATCCGATAACCTAGCTGCAGTGCGATCGGCCCTACGCGAGGCAAGAGTTATGTGTCCATCCAATGGCCACCCTATCGGTTTAGGTTCCTCTGGAAATATTATTGATCGAAAATCTGTAGTGGCAACGCTGGCAAGTGATGGGCGATTTTACCCTGTTACCGAAATATTAATGGTCTGAAACTTCATAAATTATTGATTTAAATGAATTTATATTTGGTGGCCAGAGAGGGAATCGAACCCCCGACACGAGGATTTTCAATCCTCTGCTCTACCAACTGAGCTATCTGGCCAACAAGAGTAGGTCGCGTATTGAACAGAAATTGTTGGATGGTGTCAACTTGATGGCGGAATATAGCCTTCTGCTCTAGCGTACTCCTCATTTTCAAGAAACCGATGCATTTCTTTCATCAAAAATTTTCTCGAGTCTGGCTCCATCAAACTCAACCGATGTTCGTTAATTAGCATGGTTTGATTTGATTGCCACTCTTTCCAAGCTTTCTCCGAAACATTCTCGTAGAGATCTTTTCCTACCTGACCCGGCAGCGGTGGCGCCACTAATCCTGGGAGTTCTTGCTTATATTTCCGACAAAAAACTAGACGCGTCATTTGATCTCCTCACGACTAAGAATGTGTTGAATGGGGGCAGGCACCCCTTTTTGAAATCTCTCAGTTCGGCACCACTCACCTACTCGTACATCCGCAGCATTGACCGAGGCGACATAGTGCTCAATTCGAACCCGAAAGTGACTAAATGTGTGATTGATTGCTCCAGCATACTCCGTTTCGATCTGTTCGTTGCCTAAGAGATCAGCTGCCAATTGGTTCAAGCTTAAGCCAATTGGTGGACTATAAAGCCCACCCCATATCCCCGGTGACGGCCTTTTGATAAATAGCGTCTCTTCGTTTGCATTGACCAATTGCAACATGACCCAGAGCTCGTCTTGTCGCTGCTTGACTTGTTTGCGCTCAGGAAACTTGGCTATGGCATTGCGTTGAAGTGCCTGACAGTCATCGGCAACCGGGCACGCCTCACACTTTGGCTTGCTACGCCGACAGATTAGTGAACCTAAGTCCATCATCGCCTGCGCATGTACTTTTGACTCAGCACCGCCATCGGGCGTTAAAGTGTCGGCAAGATCCCATAGTTGATTTTGTGCAATTGACTTGGACAAATCGCCTGAGATGCAAAATACACGCGACAATACTCGTCTCACATTGCCATCTTGGATCACCCCTCGTGCTCCAAATCCGAGCGACACAATGGCTCCGGCAGTCGAACGCCCGATTCCAGGCAGAGCGATCAAGGCTTCAAGATCATTCGGCAAACTACCTTGATGCTCTTGCATAATCACTTGCGCAGCGCGGTGAAGATTTCGGGCTCGAGAGTAGTATCCAAGGCCCGCCCAATGCGCTAACACGTCATCAATTGGTGCTGCCGCGAGAACTTCCTCCGACGGAAAGCTCGCAACAAAACGATTGAAATATGGAATGACAACTTGAACTTGCGTTTGTTGCAGCATGATCTCCGAAATCCAAGTTTCATAGGGTCCGCGCTGCTGCCAAGGCAGATCGTGTCGACCATGCCTTTTTTGCCAATCCGCAAGACGCTCAGCAAATCTCTCGATCATTGCTTCAGTAGTTGTTGAAGCAGTTCGGATCCTTTGCCATTCACACGATCTTGAAGAGCATCCTGAACAGCTGACTTCAGTTCGTCTTTTGCCTGTTGCAGCTGGTTTTGAGCTTCTTTTTTCAGCTCGACCTCAGCCGCTTTAGTCAAGACGCGTTGAAGCGCCTTTTCATCCACTGAACACGCGAGATTCTCGTTGCGGATTTGTCCCCGACACACGAGTGGCAAACGGATTCCACGCAAAAACTCCGGAGCCATGCATGAACCAAGAACACCATCCTCTGGGACTCGGATTGTTCCTTGAATATTCGCGGCCGTCGAGACCAGACTCACTCTGCCGTTTCCCTGAATGTTCAAATTCGCGACGATTGCATCGACAGCTTCGATGACGGCGATTCCTTCTTGAAATTCTGCTCTCGCGAT
>QXYM01000126.1:416-4337 GCA_009886945.1 Litorivicinus sp. | reverse complement strand
CAGATTTTCCCTCACCGTCAAATTCGGGAATACCTGACGGCCCTCCGGAACATAACCTATTCCCAATTGCGCGATTTGGTGGGATTTCAGCGACCGAATCGATTGTCCAGCGATCCGGATCTCACCTCCGGAGATTGGGTTTAATCCCATGATGCTGCGCACGGTTGTGGTTTTTCCCATCCCGTTACGTCCCATCAAGGTCACAACCTCGCCAGGGTCGACACTGAAACTGACCCCAAACAACACCTGACTGGAACCATATCCTCCGGTGACCTCCTCGAGATCGAGCCAACCACTCACGCAGATTCTCCTAGGTAGGCATCTCGCACCACCGGGTTCGCTCTCACAGCATCTGGTTGGTCAGTGCAGATCACTTCACCTTTGACCAACACACTGATGCGGTCGGCTAACCGAAACACCACATCCATGTCGTGCTCGACTAAAATCACAGCCATCGATCCACGTAAGCGCTCAATCCGATCAGCCATCTCAAGCGATTCGGTCCGACTCATCCCCGCCATTGGCTCATCCAATAACAATAAACGAGGCTCTAACGCGAGACCTAGCGCAAGCTCGACTTGTCGTTGCTGACCATGCGCGAGCTGTGCGACCGATACGGACGCGATCTCTGACAACTCATGCTGCGCCAATAGTCTCTCCACAGTCTGATTTAAGTGCTTATCGGTTGACGCATCGCTCCAAAACCGAAAATGATGCCGATCTCTCGACTGAACGGCCATGGCTAAATTGTCTCGAACAGACATCTCGGGAAATAAACTGGTGATTTGATAAGTCCGTGCGATCCCACCTCTTGCCCGCATATCTGCTGACCAATGCGTGATGTCTTGTCCCTCAAACAGAATCTGGCCAGAGTCTGGTTGAAGCTCGCCACTGAACTGATGGATCGCTGTTGATTTACCCGCACCATTGGGTCCAATCAGCGCATGAATCTCACCAGGCATGATCGACAAACTGAGATCATGAGACGCAGCAATCGCACCGAAATGCTTATTCAAACGGTCCACGACAAACACCGGCTCACTTTGCATCACGTTTTCCCGCCAAAAACCGATAGAGACCACCTCGGGCAAACAATACACTCAGCACCAAGATCGGACCGAGAATCACCATCCAGTGTTCAGTCCAGCCGGCTAAAACTTCTTCCAATGAGAGCAACAAAAAGGCTCCGAGCAGAGGCCCTAATAAGGTTCCCATTCCACCTAAAATGACCATCACCATCAGTTCACCGGAAGTCGTCCAGGCCATTAAACTCGGACTCACAAATTCATTCTGATTGGCAGCCAAGGCACCAGCCAAACCTGTCCCCATCGCAGAGATCACAAACGCCGTGAGCTTGTAACGCGTGACGGGATAACCCAAGGTCTGCATTCGTGGTTCGTTTTGCTGACAACCGATCAACACTCGCCCAAATCGGCTTTTCACCATGCGTGAACTGAGGAGAAACCAACAGCCCACCAATACCAGAACCACATAGTAGAACTGCGAGGAGTCAGACAAATCGAGACCCCAAATCTCAGAGCGCGTCCAAAGATTGAGGCCGTCTTCCCCACCATAGTCAGGAAGCCCAATCATGAAAAAATACAGCATCTGAGCAAATGCCAACGTGATCATAATGAAATACACGCCCTGGGTCCTGAGACTCAATGCCCCGATCACTAATGCAATGAGTCCAGCAACCAACATCGCCAGCGGCCATTGGACGACAGCGCTGACTGAGCCCGTCCAATCGAAGGGCAAAAACGGGATGATTTCATCGTAGAATTGGTGGTGCGTAAGTACCCCCACCACATAAGCGCCTAAGCCAAAAAAAGCCGCGTGCCCAAAACTCACCATGGCCCCGTATCCGAGGATAAAATCAAGGCTCATGGCTGCTAACCCATAGATCAACATGCGCGTGGCGATCGTGATCCAAAAAGGATCATCCAACGCATAGGCGATCGGCGGAAGTACCGCCAAACACAGAAACAGACTGACCGATATCAGCCGATGACGCATTCGATCAGGTTCCATATGCGTGATAGAGCCCCTGTGGCCGAACGACCAAGACTACGGCCATGAGAATATAAATCGCCATACTCGAAACCGAACCGGCCAGAGCATCGGCACTGGCTGCTGGTAACGTGGTCTTCAACACCGTCGGTAGAAACGCCCGGCTGAGCGTATCGACGATGCCAACCAAGAGACCAGCAACCAGCGCGCCTTTCACAGAACCAATGCCCCCGATAATGATGACGACAAAGGTCAAGATCAGGATCTGCTCACCCATGCCGACCTCAATCGCTAACAAGGGACCAGCGAGGCCTCCAGCTAATCCAGCCAGGGCCGCTCCAAGCGCAAACACCAAGGTAAATAACAACGAAATATTAAAGCCAAGTGCTGTCACCATTTCTCGATGCGTTGCACCAGCGCGGATCAGCATTCCGATCCGCGTGTGGGTAATCACATGCCGAAGAAACAACGCCACCACAATCCCTGCCGCGATCACGAATAATCGATACGCTGGATAGGGTGTCTCGGGAAGAATATTCACGGTGGCACTTAACCAAGCCGGTGGGTTCAGAAATAAAGCCTGAGGTCCAAAAATCATTTTGGTCGCCTCGTTAGCGGTCAAAATAATGCCGAAGGTCGCCAATACCTGATCGAGATGATCCCGATGGTACAGATGACGCATGGCAAGCATTTCAATCAAGACACCACAGGCGGCGGCAGCCAAACAACCCCCGACAAGCCCCAGTGCAAATGAGCCAGAGGCAAGCGACACGGTCGCAGTCACATAGGCACCCACCATATAGAGCGAACCATGCGCGAGATTAATGAGGTGCATGATGCCAAAAATGAGAGTCAACCCAGCAGCCATGAGAAACAACATCATGCCGAGTTGCACTCCATTGAGGAGTTGTTCGAGAAATAACATCAACAAGAACTCGAGCGAGGCAAACGCCTCGCTCAATGGATCACTTCATCTGACACTCAGCTGCATACGCATCCTGATGGTTGGTAAATACTGTGCCCTTCAATTGATTGGTGACAGTATCGCCATCGCGAACCACTTCACGGACGTAGATACTCTGAATGGGATGCTGGTTATTCCCAAATCGGAACTCACCGCGAACTGAAGTGAACTCTGCTTTCGCCAAAGCACGACGAAGTTTTTCAGTGTCTTTGAAGTCAGCACCGACCGCCTGAAACGCGCTATCGAGTAACAGTGCCGTGTCATACCCTTGCGATGCATAGAGTGATGGCTTACGACCGTAGGTTTCCATGAATTTGGCCGCAAATGCCCGGTTGGCTGGGTTATCTAAATCGTGAGAATACTGCGAGGTATTCATTGTCCCCAAAGCAGCATCGCCAACAGCTTTTAAGATTCCTTCATCAAACGAAAACGCCGGGCCAAATAACGGAATCGATGCTTTCAAGCCAGCCTGCGAATACTGCTTGGTAAAATTAATCCCCATCCCACCTGGCAGGAAGAAAAACACCGCATCAGGACTTGCCGCTCTTAAATTCGCGATTTCTGCTGCGTAGTCGACCTGCCCGAGTTTGGTGTAAACCTCACCGGCGATATCACCTTGATAAAACCGTTTAAATCCAGCCAATGCATCTTTTCCAGCTGGATAATTCGGCGCCATCAAATACACATTCTGATAGCCTTGATCCGTGACATATTGCCCCATCGCTTCATGCAAATTATCGTTTTGCCAAGCAACATTGAAGTAATTCGGGTGACAGCGCTTACCAGCTAACAGTGAGGGTCCAGCATTTGGGCTGATATAGATTGTGCCATCAGCGGTCACTCCAGGAATCACAGCCATGGCCAAATTCGACCAGACGATCCCAGTCATCACATCGACCTGATCTCGCTCAACCATCCGGGTGGCGATTTGCTTGGCGTTATCCACC
>QXYM01000126.1:0-406 GCA_009886945.1 Litorivicinus sp. | reverse complement strand
AGCGACGCACCGCCGCCCGAGCGAGCGGTGATCATGCCAATCTTAGCGGGCTCAGCGAGCGCTTGTGCGGATACGCAGAGGGCAGTCATCGCAAGAGCCTGACGAATGGAGGGAGAAACGCGCATGTTGTTATCCTTGTGTCTATTTTTCCCCAAACTTAGAGGATGTCTGCGGATGAGACAAGCATTACAGACATTGAGGCGTCTTCCAATCAGACCCACATGCCGGTCGATGGTGGAAACAAAAAAGCCCCGTCAATGACGAGGCTTTTTAAATTGGAGCGGGAAACGAGACTCGAACTCGCGACCCCAACCTTGGCAAGGTTGTGCTCTACCAACTGAGCTATTCCCGCAAGTGGCGTCCCGTAGGGGGTTCGAACCCCTGTTGCCGCCGTGAAAGGGCGGAG
>QXYM01000125.1 GCA_009886945.1 Litorivicinus sp. | reverse complement strand
ACGATTGGTGGGGATATTGCACATGGCGACCCTGCCAATGATCATCCCGCTCTTGCTCTAGCCTGCGATGCCGTACTGACCATCGCAGGACCTAATGGAACGCGACAGGTACCGGCGTCAGAGTTCTTTCTGGGGACTTATTGGACGGCTCTCGAAGAAAGCGACATTTTGACCGAGATTACGGTGAAGGCGTTCCCGTCAGGAGCCGGTTACTCCTACAAGAAATTGAAGAGAAAGACCGGTGACTGGGCGACGGCTGCTTGTGCGGTTGTGATCGCCCTGAGTGGAGGCACTGTTTCGCACATCCGAATTACGTTAACCAACCTTGGGCCAACGGCTTTGCGGGCACACGAAGCGGAATCGATTTTGATGGGTCAGCAAGTATCCGATGAGTTGATTCGTCAAGCTGCTGAAAAAGCAATGGAAATCTGCGACCCAGCAGAGGACCTTCGGGGTGACGCGGAATATAAAACCGCAATGGCAGGTCAGATGGTACAGCGTGCAATCCATGACGCGCTATCGAAAGCAAGATAAAACAGCAGGACAATAATAATGGCAAAGCAAATAGTGAAAATGACGCTCAATGGGCAGCAGATCGAGCAACTGGTGGATAGCCGGACGCTTCTTGTCCATTTCTTACGTGAGCAAATGAACTTAACTGGTGCTCACATTGGGTGTGAAACAAGTCATTGCGGTGCTTGTACCGTCGATATCGATGGTGAAAGCGTCAAGGCATGCACACACCTGGCGGTCCAGTGTGATGGCTCTGATGTAAAAACCGTTGAAGGATTAGCCGAGGCTGGAGCGCTCCACGCTGTCCAAGAGGCTTTTTACGAAGAGCACGGTTTGCAGTGTGGATTTTGCACTCCCGGAATGTTGATGCGTTCCTACCGCTTTCTTCAGGAAAATCCCAATCCCACAGAAGACGAGATTCGCTTGGGTTTGAGTGGAAATTTATGCAGATGCACGGGATACCAAAACATCGTGAAGGCAGTGCAATCAGCAGCCATTAAATTACAACAAAAAGAATCAGCGACAGCCTGATCCGGAGGAACTATGAACGCACCAGTAAAGACGCCCGAAGAGCGTAAAGCGGATCTTCAGGGGATGGGTGATTCGCGTCTTCGGAAAGAAGATGCCAGATTTATTCAGGGAAAGGGTCAGTATTGTGATGACATCAAACTTCCCGGCATGCTGCACATGGATATCGTTCGGTCTCCCGTCGCGCACGGTAGGATCAAACGAATTAATAAGGAAGAAGCCCTGGCAATCCCGGGCGTTCATGCTGTCCTAACAGCCGATGATCTTAAGCCATTGAATCTTCATTGGATGCCAACCTTAGCAGGCGACGTGGCTGCTGTTTTGGCCGACGAGAAAGTCCATTTTCAGATGCAGGAAGTGGCGATTGTGATCGCTGATGACCGATACATTGCGGCTGACGCTATTGAGGCGGTTGAAGTCGAATATGAAGAGCTTCCCGTGGTCATTGATCCTTACGCGGCGCTTGAGCCTGACGCCCCTGTGCTTCGCGAAGATCTTCAAGGAAAGACTGAAGGCGCACATGGCCCGCGCGATCATCATAACCACATTTTTACATGGGAGGCCGGGGATAAGACGGCTGCCGATGCTGCATTCGATCATGCGCCAGTGACGGTATCTCAGCATATGCACTATCCTCGTGTTCACCCCTGCCCACTCGAGACTTGCGGCTGTGTTGCGAGTTTCGATCCAATTAAGGGTGAGTTGACGACTTGGATGACTTCTCAAGCCCCGCACGTGGTGCGGACAGTGGTTTCGATGCTCAGTGGTGTTCCAGAATCCAAGGTGCGAATTATTAGCCCAGATATTGGTGGTGGTTTTGGAAACAAAGTCGGCATCTATCCTGGATATGTTTGCGCTATCGTCGCGTCGATTGTGCTCGGGCGACCAGTGAAATGGTCTGAGGATCGCGTGGAGAATATATCGAGTACAGCATTTGCTCGCGATTACCACATGGATGGGCATTTAGCGGCGACTGAGGACGGGAAAATCCTTGGGTTGAAGGTTGACGTGATTGCAGATCATGGCGCCTTTGACGCATGTGCGGATCCGACAAAATTCCCAGCTGGCTTGTTCCATATATGTTCAGGAAGTTACGACATTCCTGCGGCACATTGCAGCGTTAAAGGGGTATACACAAATAAAGCGCCAGGCGGCGTTGCCTATAGATGTTCGTTCCGCGTCACCGAGGCTGTTTACCTGATTGAACGAATGGTTGACGTGTTGGCACAAAAACTAAACATGGATAAAGCGGAAATTCGACGGAAAAATTTCATCCGAAAAGACCAGTTTCCGTATAACAGTGCTTTTGGATTTGAATATGACTCGGGCGACTATCATACAGCACTTGAGAAAGTTCTCGATGCCGTTGACTACAAGGCCCTTCGAGCCGAACAGGAGCAAAAGCGGGCTGATCCAAATTGTCCAACATTGATGGGCATTGGTCTTGTCACGTTCACCGAGGTTGTGGGGGCAGGCCCGAGTAAGACTTGCGACATCTTGGGTGTTGGTATGTTTGATTCTTGCGAAATCCGGATACATCCCACTGGAAGCGCAATTGCGCGGATGGGGACGATTACTCAAGGCCAAGGGCACCAGACTACTTATGCGCAGATCATCGCTAGTGAGCTTGGGATTCCGAGTGAAGTGATTCAGGTTGAGGAGGGTGATACATCGACAGCTCCTTACGGTTTGGGTACTTATGGATCTCGATCAACTCCAGTTGCTGGTGCTGCGATCGCAATGGCTGCACGGAAAATCCATGCGAAGGCCAAGAAAATTGCAGCACATTTGTTAGAAGTGTCGGAAGCAGATCTTGATTGGGAAGTCGATCGTTTCAAGGTCCGGGGTAATGACGAACAGTTTAAGACCATGGCAGACATTGCATTCGCGGCCTATCAGCAACCGCCTGAGGGTTTGGAGCCGGGACTCGAGGCGGTTCATTATTACGATCCACCGAACTTCACGTATCCATTTGGCATCTATTTGTGCGTCGTTGATATTGACAAGGGGACAGGTGAATCTTCGATTCGACGTTTTTATGCGCTTGATGATTGTGGAACCCGAATCAATCCGATGATTATTGACGGACAGATCCACGGTGGTCTGACTGAAGGTTTTGCCGTGGCGATGGGCCAACAAATGCCTTTTGATGAGCAGGGGAATTTATTGGGTAATACGTTGATGGATTACTTCCTGCCAACAGCTGTCGAAACGCCCACCTGGGAAACTGACTATACGGTGACCCCATCTCCGCACCACCCGATTGGTGCAAAAGGTGTAGCAGAGTCACCGCATGTCGGGTCGATTCCAACGTTCACTTCTGCTGTTGTTGATGCGTTTGCTCACTTAGGGGTCACGCATATTGATATGCCACATACGTCATATCGCATTTGGAAAAAACTGAAGGAAGAGGGCGTCCAGCTCTAGGAGAATGGTGTGGAAGTAAAACTGGAAAAACGTTACGAACTTGGGGTGCCTGCGCAACACGCGTGGGCGATCCTTTCGGATCTCGAGTCTGTAGCATCCTGTATGCCAGGTGCGAGCCTCGGTGAAAAAACAGGTGACAATGCCTTCAAAGGTTCGGTGAAGGTCAAGGTCGGTCCAGCAACGGCTCAATTTGGAGGAGAAGTGGAAATCCTCTCGATGGATCCTGCGAATCGTTCACTGGTTCTCAAGGGTAAGGGTGCTGATAAAGGTGGTTCCTCTGCTTCGATGGAACTTGAGGCATCAATTGAAGAGGCTGACGGACAGTCCGTTCTTGTTGGCTTGGCGACCGTGGTGGTGAACGGAAAGTTTGCTCAGTTTGGTGGGCGGATGATGGTCCAAGTATCTGACGTGATTCTCAAACAGTTTGTCGATAATTTCATTGGAAAAGCGCAAGCGCTCGGCGAAGCGCCTGCTCGCGATGGGGAAGAGTCATCAGATAAGCCAGCAGTCCAGACGGCTTCTGAGCCAGCGAATGAGTTGAATGGATTGGCAATTTTTTGGGCGCTGATCAAGAGTTGGTTGGGCGGTTTGTTTGGTAAAAAGTCAGCTGGTTAATCGAACTCAATGGCTGATCAACTCCAAGTAGCGCTGCAGTCGATTCGGACCAAGCTATTCGAGTCTGACTATCTTTGTGATGAGCAACTGGCTAGCTCAGTGCATCTTGCAATTGAGCTGAGGCGGCCATTACTGCTCGAGGGAGATGCAGGGGTCGGCAAAACGGCGCTTGCTCAAGCCTTAGCAGGGATGGTCGGTCGTCCCTTAATTCGTTTGCAATGTTTTGAGGGTCTTGATCATCATGATGCAGTCTATGAATGGAACTACGGCCGCCAGTTGACCGAAATTCGATTGGCTGAGGCGGCGTCGCAACGTGTTGATTCGTCCTCAATTTATTCGGAAGAATTCTTGATTCAAAAGCCGATTCTCAAGGCGCTTCAGGAATCAAAAGGAGCCGTGTTACTGATTGATGAAATTGATCGCTCTGATGAAGCATTCGAAGCATATTTACTCGAGGCCTTGTCGGACTATCAGGTGTCGATACCTGAACTGGGGACGGTTCGCTCCGCGACCATACCAATTGTCATATTAACCAGTAACGGAACGCGTGACCTCTCGGACGC